>CAKARM010000247.1:0-3783 GCA_916720585.1 uncultured Neisseria sp. | reverse complement strand
GGTCGTCTGAAAATTTTCAGACGACCTTCATTCGTTTTACAGAATCTTGAGCAAATCCAAAGGTGATGCGATGCGGTAGTCGGGTTGCCAAGTTTCGGTTTGGTCTTCGGGGGCGATGTAGCCCCATTCGGCGAGAACGGTTTTCATGCCCGCGTTGCGGCCTGCTTGAATGTCGCGTTCGGCGTCGCCGACGTAAACCGTGTGTTGCGGATCGGCGTGGATTTGTTCGCACGCATACAGCATGGGTTTGACGCTGGGTTTGGATTCGCCGCAGGTGTCGCCGCTGACGACGATGGCGGGCGGGATGACGAAGCCGAGTTTGGGGACAAGTTTGTCGGTGAAGCGCATGGGTTTGTTGGTGATGATGCCCCATTTGATGCCGCGTCTGTCGAGTTCGGCGATGAGTTCGTTCACGCCGTCAAAGAGGGCGGTGTCTTGGGCGTAGCGGCTGTCGTATTCGTCGAGGTATTCGGTGCACCATTGGGCGTAGTCTGGGTGGTCGGGGGTGATGCCTGCACCGAGTTTGAGCAGTCCTGCCGAGCCGTGGCTGGCTTGGGTGCGGATTTCGTTCATGCTTTTTTCGGGCAGTCCGTGGCGGTTGAGCAGGGTATTGAGTGCGCCGCCGAGGTCTAGGGCGGTGTCGGCGAGCGTGCCGTCGAGGTCGAACAATGCGGCTTGTATCATGTGTTTTCCTTTGGTTTTTTCGATGGGGTCGTCTGAAAAGGGTTTCAGACGACCTTTGGGGTTAGTGGTGGTGATGGTGCGCGCTATCGGTCTCGTTGGCACACAAGACGCTGTCGGGATGCGGGTGGCGTTCGCTTTCGATTTGGATGGTGCAGTGTCCGATGTTTTTGTGGGACAACTCGTGTTCGATGCGGTAGGCGATTTGTTCGGATTCGGCCACGGTCATGCTGCCGTCCACGACGATGTGGCAGGATAATACGTTGATATTGCTGGTAATCGTCCAGACGTGTAAGTCGTGGACGGATTTGACGCCGTCGGTGTTGCGGATGACGGCGAGCAAGTCGTCGGTGTGGATGTTTTCGGGCGCGCCTTCCATGAGGATGTGCAGCGTCTGTTTGAGCAGGCTCCAGCCGCTGCGTCCGACCAGCGCGGCAACGAACACGCTGGCGAGCGGGTCCGCCCATTTCCAGCCGAACGCCATCATGAGTACGGCGGCGGCAATCGCGCCGATTGAGCCGACAAGGTCGCTTAAAACGTGCAGATACGCGCCGCGCATGTTGACGTTGGCTTCGGTGTCGCTGTTTTTCAGCATGTAAACCGCCACGCCGATGTTGACCAGCAGGCCGACGACGCTGATGACGAGCATCCCCAGCGTGGCGATTTCGGGCGGATAAAGCAGGCGTTTGACGGCTTCGTAGAAAATCAGCACGGCGATGACCACCAGCGACAGGCCGTTGAACATGGCGGTGAGGATTTCGAACCGTTTGTAGCCGAAGGTCTTTTGCAGCGTGGTTTCTTTTTCGCCGAGTTTGAACGCCCACAATGCCACGCCCAAGGAAAATGCGTCGCTGAACATATGCCCCGCGTCGGAAAGCAGCGCGAGCGAGTGGGTCAGCCAGCCGCCGAACGCCTCCAGCAGCATAAAGGCGGCGATGATGATGAACGACACGCGCAATACTTTTTTGTTGGCGGTATGCGTGTGGGCGTGTGCGTGATGATGGTGTTCGTGATGGTGAGACATAACGTTCCTCAACAGAGGTCGTCTGAAAATCCGGATTCGGGGTTTTCAGACGACCTTTTTGCCTTGTTTCAAACCCTGCTCGAAATCTTCCAACATATCCAGCTCGAAGCGGCTGAAGCCTGCTTTTTCGCGCGCTTCGATGTTCACATAGCCGCGGAAGATAAACATATCGTAACGGGCAATCAGACTGCGGAACAGGGCGACAGGTTCCAAACCGCGTTCGCGGCAGAGGTGTTGATACCAATGGTTGCCGATGGCGACATGGCCCACTTCGTCGCGGTAAATGATGTCCAACACGCCGCAGGTTTCCGAATCGCCGCGCTGCTCCACCTTCGCACGTATCCCCGGCGTAACGTCCAGCCCGCGCGCCTCCAATACGCGCGGCACCAACGCCATGCGCAACAGCGGGTCGTAGGCGGTTTTATACGCCATGTCCCACAAATGGTTGTGCGCCTCGAAATCGCCGTAATCGAAGCCGAAAGCGCGCAGCCTTTCGCGCATCAGGCGGAAGTGGTACACCTCTTCTTTCGCCACCCGCACCCAGTCGCGCACAAACTGAAACGGCAGCGTGCGGAAACGGTATGCCGCGTCCAAAGCCAGATTGATGGCGTTGAACTCGATATGCGCAATCGCGTGCAGCATTGCCGCATAGCCTTCGGTCGTGTTCATCTTGCGCGGTGTCAGTTGCGACGGCGCAACCAAAACAGGCTTTGGCGGCCGTCCCGCATGGCGGAAGTCCAGCGGCGCAGCGTTTGTTTCAGCCCCGTCCATGTTTTGAACAGCGGCAAACGCCTCGTCCGTCAGCCGTCCTTTTTCATTGGGGTCGTCTGAAAGCAGGGCAAGTTCCAGCAAAGCATAGATATCAGGTTTCATTCCAAGTCTGCCGTTTTTCGGAAAACAAACATTATAGCGTTTAAAAAAAACAATATAAGGAATATAATCTTTACAATTTGGCGTTGTGCGTCAAAAACCATTAAATACCACAGTTTGCGCAGTCGGCATACATTAAAGAATTGTGAAACCCGATTGTCTTTTCCGCAGGAAAAAATCCCGAAGCTTCAAAAAATTAGCCCTCGGGAAACACTGTTTGCAAAATGTAAACCGCCCATAAGCGGCTTGCATTGTTATTTTGTAACATCGATACTGGGCGCCACACCCCTTCCAACAAGGAAAAATAATGATGAAACAACACAACCTGTTCAAATTCCTCGCCGCTTGCTCCCTGACCGCGACCATCGGTTTCGCACAGGCAGGCGCAGTGGATGCACTCAAGAAATTCAACAACGACGCAGACGGTATCAGCGGCAGCTTCACCCAAACCGTCCAAGGCAAAAAGAAAACCCAAACCGCACACGGCACTTTCAAAATCCTGCGTCCGGGCCTCTTCAAATGGGAATACACCAAACCCTACAAACAAACCATCGTAGGCGACGGTCAAACCATTTGGCTCTACGACGTTGATTTGGCGCAAGTGACCAAGTCCGCCCAAGACCAAACCATCGGCGACAGCCCTGCCGCCATCCTCTCCAACAAAAACGCCCTTGACAGCAGCTACTCCCTCAAAGAAGACGGCTCGTCCAACGGCATCGACTACGTCTTGGCAACGCCCAAGAAAAACAACGCCGGCTACCAATACATCCGCATCGGTTTCAAAGGCGACAACCTCGCCGCCATGCAGCTGAAAGACAGCTTCGGCAACCAAACCTCCATTACCTTCGGCGGCTTGAACACCAAGCCCAACCTTTCGCGCGGCGCATTCAAGTTCACCCCGCCCAAAGGCGTGGATGTGTTGAGCAACTGATTGTTTAATCATAAAAAGGTCGTCTGAAACCCAATTTTCGGTTTCAGACGACCTTTTTGTTTTTGAAGTTGTCGGTGATGCGTGTTTGAGTGGAAACCGCTTCTAGCCGACACAATCCGGATTTGAGGTTGCCGGTCGGATGGCAGTAGGAAAAGTTCAAAGCGCTGTAACAAAGCGGATACCAAAAGGTCGTCTGAAAATATTTCAGACGACCCCGTTCGTTTATATAGTGGATTAACTTTAAACCAGTACGGCGTTGCCTCGCCTTAGCTCAAAG
>CAKARM010000246.1:0-3785 GCA_916720585.1 uncultured Neisseria sp. | reverse complement strand
TCTCTTTGAGCTAAGGCGAGGCAACGCCGTACTGGTTTAAAGTTAAGCCACTATATCAGACAAAGGTCGTCTGAAAACCTTCCTCCATGAATCCGACCGCACAACACATCCGCCACCTCACCGACCTCCTCAACCGCTACGCCTACGAATACTACACCCTCGACGCGCCCAGCGTACCGGATGCCGAATACGACAAATTGTTCCGCGAACTCGAAGCGTTGGAACGAAATCATCCCGAGCTCAAATTGCCCGACAGCCCGACCCAGCGCGTCGGCGGCGAGCCTTTGGCGGGATTTGCCGAAGTGCGCCACGAAGTGCCGATGCTGTCGCTGACCAACGCCTTTTCCCCGCAAGATGAAAACGGCGTGTTCGATCATGCCGAAATGTACGCCTTCGACCAACGCGTGCGCGACGGCTTGGAGGGCGGCAATCCCGAATACGTTATCGAACCCAAATTCGACGGCCTCGCCATCAGCCTGCTCTACCGCGACGGCGTATTGGTGCAGGCGGCGACGCGCGGCGACGGCACAACGGGCGAAGACGTTACCCAAAACGTCAAAACCGTCGCCAATATTCCCCTGCGGCTGCACGGCGAAAATCCGCCCGAACTCATCGAAGTGCGCGGCGAAGTGCTGATGCTCAAAGCCGATTTCGCCGCGCTCAATAAACGTCAAGCCAAAAACGGGCAAAAACCCTTTGCCAATCCGCGCAACGCCGCCGCCGGCAGCCTGCGCCAACTCGATTCGCGCATCACCGCGCAACGCAAACTGCACTTTTTCCCCTACTCAATCGCCCGCCAGCAAGGCGGTTTCATCGCGGAAGAACACATCCAAGAACTCGCCTATTTCCGAGAACTCGGCTTCAGCCTACCCGACGGCAATTTCGGCTGTTTCAAAAATATCGACGAAGTATTGGCGTTTTACGAACAAATGCAGCAAAAACGCCCCCTCCCTGCCCTACGAAATCGACGGCATGGTCGTCAAAGTCAACAGCTTGGCGCAACAGCGCGAACTCGGCTTCATCTCCCGCGCGCCACGCTGGGCGATTGCCCACAAATTTCCCGCCGAAGAAGCCCTGACCGTCGTCGAAGCCATAGACGTGCAAATCGGGCGCACCGGCGCCGTTACCCCCGTCGCCCGCCTGCAACCCGTATTCGTCGGCGGCGTCACCGTCACCAACGCCACCCTGCACAATCAGGACGAAGTATCGCGTAAAGACGTGCGCGTCGGCGATACCGTCGTCGTGCGCCGCGCCGGAGATGTGATTCCCGAAGTCGTGCGCGTGATTTTCGAACGCCGCCCGATGCAGGAAACCGCCGTTGCCGTTTCAGACGACCTCAAACATCAACAAGACGACTTGTTTGCCGAAACACCGTCCTCAAACCAAACCCAATCTGTTCCGCTCCACAAGCCCTACCGCCTGCCGACCCACTGCCCCATCTGCCGCAGCGAAATCGAACGCGAAGAAGGCGAAGCCGTCGCCCGATGCAGCGGCGGCATGCTTTGTCAGGCGCAACGCGCGCAAGGCTTAATCCACTTCGCCTCGCGCAAAGCAATGGACATCGACGGACTCGGTCAAAAACAAATCGAACAGCTTGTCGCCCAAGACCTCGTCCGCCATTTCGCCGACCTCTACCGCCTCGACATCCCGACCTTGCAAAAAATGAAGGAAACGGCGGATAAAGGGTCGTCTGAAAACGAAAACGGCGACGCAGAAACGGTTTCAGACGACCTGTCTGAATCAAACACCCAAAACAGCAAAAAACAACCAACCAAGTGGGCGGAAAACATCCTCGCAGGCATAGAAGCCAGCAAAACGCCCGAACTCGCCCGCTTCCTGTTCGCGCTCGGCATCCGCCACGTCGGCGAACGCACCGCCAAAACGCTGGCGCAGGCATTCGGCTCGCTGGAACACGTCCGCCGCGCACCCGAACCCATCCTCGCCTGCCTGCCCGACATCGGCACCGTCGTCGCTCGCTCCATCGCCCACTTCTTCGCCCAAGACGCGCAGCAGGCGATGATAGACGAGCTGCTCGCCGCAGGCGTTGCCCCGCAAACCCAAGCCGTTACCATCCCGCCCGCCCGCCATGCCGAGCCGCAACGCTGGATTGCCCGCCTGCCCGGTTTCAAAATCAGCGAAAACAAAGCCCAAGCCTTATGGGAACTCGCCGGCAAAAGCATAGAGGGCCTGCAAACCGACAAAGCCCTCCCCTCCGACTGGCAAACATGGCGCAGCGAACCACAAAACGCCGCCCTGCTCGAAAACCTGAAAACCTTCTTCGCACAAACGTCGTCTGAAAACCAAGGAGCAACAGTTTCAGACGACCTCAATGAAGCCGTAGCAGGCAAAACCTTCGTGTTAACCGGCACCCTGCCCACCCTCAAACGCGACCAAGCCCAAGCTTTGATCGAAGCCGCAGGCGGCAAAGTTTCCGGCAGCGTGTCCAAAAAAACCGACTACGTCGTCGCCGGAGAAGCCGCAGGCAGCAAGCTAGAAAAAGCCAACGCCTTGGGTGTGGCGGTTTTGAGTGAGGAAGAGCTTTTGACGATGCTGGATTAAGCATTTATTAAAGATACTCAAGGATATGACCGAGCCAATTTCCCGACTGTCCAAATCGTTGATTCTGTTCTCAATCAATTTGGCAACTTATCGGGGAATGAACACTCTAAACCTGTTGAACGCCTTTTAAATGCCTTACCTTTTTGCCGCCGACAATGTGGCAACCAAGTCAAACCTAGACAACCGAGGTCGTCTGAATACTCGATTCGACAATCAAATAGAAGGAAACTGAATGAAACCGATCAAAAAAGCCGTCTTCCCCGTAGCCGGTATGGGTACGCGCTTTCTGCCCGCTACTAAAGCCAGCCCGAAAGAAATGCTGCCCATCGTCGACAAACCGTTGATTCAATATGCGGTAGAAGAAGCAGTAGAAGCAGGCTGTACCGAAATGGTGTTCATCACCGGCCGCAACAAACGCAGCATCGAAGACCATTTCGACAAAGCCTACGAGCTGGAAACCGAGCTGGAAATGCGTCAAAAAGACAAACTGCTGGAACACGTCAAAGACATTCTGCCTTCCAACATTACCTGTCTTTACATCCGCCAGGCCGAGGCTTTAGGCTTGGGACATGCCGTATTGTGCGCCCGCGCCGCAGTGGGCGACGAACCCTTCGCCGTTATTCTTGCCGACGACTTGATTGACGCGCCCAAAGGCGCGCTGAAGCAAATGGTCGATATCTACAATCAAAGCGGCAACAGCGTTTTGGGCGTGGAAACCGTCGATCCGTCGCAAACCGGCTCGTACGGCATTGTTGAAGTGGAAAAACTGAAAAACTTTCAAAGAATTACCAATATCGTCGAAAAACCGAAACCCGAAGAAGCGCCGTCCAATCTTGCTGTTGTCGGCCGTTATATCCTGACCCCTCGCATTTTCAGTCTTCTGGAAAACCTGCCGCGCGGTGCGGGCAACGAAATCCAACTGACCGACGGTATTGCCCGCCTGTTGGATCACGAGTTCGTCCTCGCCCATGCCTTCGACGGCAAACGCTACGACTGCGGCAGCAAACTGGGTTATCTCGAAGCCACCGTCGCCTACGGCTTGAAACATCCAGAAACCGGCGCGCAGTTCCGCGAATTGTTGAAGCAATACATCCCCCAATAAAGCAAATGACAAAAGGTCGTCTGAAAGTTTCAGACGACCTTTTTGTTTGTACGGATACACGGTTTTCTGTGTATAGTGGATTAACTTTAAATCAGGACAAGGCGACGAAGCCGCAGACAGTACA
>CAKARM010000245.1:0-3786 GCA_916720585.1 uncultured Neisseria sp. | reverse complement strand
GTACGGCAAGGCGAGGCAACGCCGTACTGGTTTAAAGTTAATCCACTATAAAACAAAGGTCGTCTGAAAACCTGTTTCCAAGTTTTCAGACGACCTCTTGGTCTTCATACGCTTACACGAACCAATCAGAAAAACAGCTCGCGCCAGCTGATACGTTGCAGACCACAGATACGGCCTTCTACTGTCAGAGACTCCCCCTTATTTAACAGCAGGCTGCGGGTTGCTTTATTGGAGAAGCATTTATTATTTGGCGTACTCGACGTAACAGATAGCTCTTTATCCGTACCCGTACCTCCTGAATCCCCGTCTGCGGTCACAGGGGAATCATCCAATTTGCTCGGATTGAGGAAGGTAAAGCTGATAACCCCATCCCGAGTCAAACCATTGGCGTATTGCATACCGAAGCCGTCCAATTTTCGGATAACATTATCAGGTGTAAAGCGTGCGTTGCGTGCGTTCAATGCACCTCCATTATCAGCATTCACACCAATGAACGAAGTTTTTGCCACAGTTTTTACACTTGTACTGGTTGGCAAACAAACATCGGCACCAGCAGATTTTTCTTCTGTAACAGAATCATAGCGACGCACAGTCACAACAGCAGTACGCAAGATCATAGTCGGTTTGACGTTTACCCGTTCACCATCACGCAAATCGATTTTCCAACCTTTTTGGGTTTTAGCAACCTGGTTGTTAGTTAGATAAATATAACCTTCTTTTCCTTTTTCTTCAGGACGAAACTCTTGTTGTTGCAAATCACTTTCGGAAGCAGCGTTTACGGTCTGATTCGGTGTCAAATCTTCATAAACACCGTAAATAGACTGCTTGTCTTTATTGGTCAGATCATTTTGATAAATCTCACTGCCCGTACCGAAAATCACGACATATTCGTTTGCTCTGCGGCGGGAAACGGCGGGCGCGGAGGTAATCGGTTTGCTGGGGGAACCCGTAAAGATTTTAACAGCCTTCCAGTTGTCTGGTTTTTCGCCGCGCAGGTCGAAACGATACATATTGCCGCCACGGTCGCCCGCATAGGCAACATCAATTACACCGTCAAAATCGGTGTCCACAAGGGTCGGCGTGGACAGACCGCCTACACCGCCTTGGACTTCGATTTTTTTCAACAATTCGCCTGGTGCTTTACCTGTACCGCTACCGCGTTTATCGCCCGTACCTACTTCCTTGCCTAACATTTCATATATGTATAATGCAGTTTCGTTTTTCGCATCGGTTTTATCTTCAACACGATAACCGCTGGCAAGAAAACCCGCATAGCGAATGTTTTCTTTTGTATCTACACGCCCGTTATCGGCAGGTCTGTTAACTGAGACGCGTCCGATTTGCGGCGTACCGACGGTATAGCCCAATGTGTTTTTCTCACCTTTAATGGTTTCAAACAATGGAACTGTTTTATTCCACTCGGTATCGGCGACATCCAAACCTGTTTTGGTAGCTTTATCTACATTACCACCGATATTCAGGGCATACGCACCACGACCACCTTGCCCCATCGCACCGAACATAAATACGCGCTGAGTATCATTTTCTGGAGTCTGACGCAAGGTAAATCCGCCGTTAATCATATATTCATGATTGGTAATGGAGGATGTATAGCTGTCTTTGGCAATATTTTTCAAAACCTTTGCCAAAGTAACTGTTTTCACATTATTGCCGTCTGCGACATCCCGCTCCATTGTCGAAGGAATGTAACTGACTTTCAGCTCATACGGATGATTTGCATCTGACGAGGTTTGGAACAAATGCACCATGCCGTCATTCGCAGCCGCAACCATATATTTCTGACGCTCGATAGTATCGTTGCCAACTTTATATTTAGTCTTATTACCGACAGCAGCAACCGAACCGTCCAAAATATCGCCCAAATCGCGCTGATCACCTTCCCGAATACGGTAAACCTGACTGTACGGTGTGTTTTTCGACTTATCTTGTATTGACTTATCATCACCAACACGACCCGTCCAATTCAGCAAATCGCTCCACTCACCCGAATTTTTACCATTATCTGCAATATCAAAATAGGCATTGTTTAAAGTATTATTGGGAATATTATTAATAAAATAAGTACCGGAATCCGTATTAATCAGGGTTTTACGGTTTGCAAACGACGGGTACTGCTTCAACTCTTCACTGCGTCGGCCATCCTTCCCTAATCTTTGGAAAATAATCTGGCTGCTCCAAGAGTTCGTTTTCAAACCGATAACTGCCGACATCCCAGGCAGGCTGCTGCTGGTCGTTGCAGGCGCGGTCGCACCCACATCGTCATAACCCACATTTTTCGTATCAGATTTAATCTGCTCTACAATGTCGTTAAATGCCTTCGACAAACTTTCAGGTTTATCTGCCTCATAATAATACTCGGGGCGGCTGGCAGCCAGCTGTAAATACTTCTTTCCTGAATCCGTAATACCTTGCCCGAAGCCTACGGTAAAGGTCTGCACCAGTTGTTTGCTGTAATCCGCAGGATCTTTAGGATCGCCGTTCCAGCTTTTACCTGCATCATCCGTTCCTTCGGTTTTAAAATCTTTTTCCGCAAGTTTTTTGCTAAAGAAGGCTAAGCCATCATTTCTGTCCCAAGAGGTATCATATGCACCACCCGTCTCATCTTGGCAATATCCTGCCTGCCTATACCCGAAATAGCTATATGCCTTGCTATACAGTGGCTCTCTCAAAAATATATCTCGTCTATAATATTCGGAAGAACGATAGTTATATCCATACAAAAAATCAGGTCCTCCCAAGTTTTTTCCTCTTTGATCCCATAAACTGCAACTGAAGTTAGCATCACCATCCGACATCAAAACCACATATGATTTCTGACAACGGTATTTCACATTTGGCATAACAATTTGACTAACCAACTCGAAATAACGCGAGGTAGTCGGCGTACCTCCATCGGGATTAATACTTTTTACCCTCTTTGCAATTTCAGTCGCTGGAATAGAAAATCCTTCCCTATCCGTAGTATCTGCTCGTCCTGAGTTATTCAACGTTTGCAACGCCCAATTAAACTCTCCACCATGCTTACTTAACACTTGGCTCAAAGCATCTTTTGCAACTGTCATTCGTGATGCATGAGATATATTGCCATTCTTTACTGAAATACGTTTGCCGTTGATAGAGCTCCACGCCATACTACCTGAATCATCAATAAACAGCATAATATTATGCTTAACTTCAGGCTGTTTATCGATTTTGGTTTCATTTTGCAGATACAGCGGGACTTTGGCGAACTCGCTTGTCGCGGCATTTGCCGCCCCGTTCATCAGGGCGAGCGCGGAGGCGATGCTGTAAATCATCGGACGGATGGAGCCGGGGCAACGTGAAGGTTTGTTTTTCATAATGCGTTCTTTTTTCATAAAATCGTCGGTTGACGGATGATGACGTTGTTTTTATTTTCTCGGAATGAGATTCTAACATTTACGATGTCATTTATGTGGGGTTCGGGCTGTTTTTTTTATCTGACACGGCGAACAATGGCGAAAATGAAACAGGCGGCGTGATTGTAAAGGCAAAATCCGTTGCCACGTCACAGCTTGAACGATGCGGCTTTTTGACGTAGAATGCATTGCTTCTACGGCATAGGCAGCTATGCCTGAAAAAGCACGTTACGCAGCAAAATCAAGGCTGCGGGGCGTGTTTTTTTTTAGCCGATATTTTCTCAGGCGGTCTTTTTTGTAAACAATTTTCAGACGACCCCTGCCCGTTTCTGCAAACCGACCATCATCAGGCAAACAGGATTCCATCATGACCACTCCGGCTCTTCTC
>CAKARM010000244.1:0-3791 GCA_916720585.1 uncultured Neisseria sp. | reverse complement strand
CAGTACAGATAGTACGGCAAGGCGAGGCAACGCCGTACTGGTTTAAAGTTAATCTACTATAATTTCAGGTTGTTTATCCATCATCCACCTTATCGTAGGAGCGATTATGCCTCAAATGAAATTTAAATTATGGCTGCCGGTGTTGCTGGCTGCCGTTTTAGCAGCCTGTTCACAATCACATCAAACAGTTGAAGCGCCTGCTGCCACCAATTCAGCCGTACCGAGCCAAAATGCGCAAGCGGCAGAGAAATTAGGAACGGGTTGGGGCGATGAGGTGGAATCTCCTGTTCATTCTGTGGATTTGCGCCGTGTCAGTCAGGAACCTTTGGCGCAAAGCGTATTAAACTACTCTTCCAAAGATTATCGCGGCCGCAGCGTCAATTCGATTGCTTTAGCTTCAGGCAAAGTGGAATTGTCTGTACGCGGTGACGATGGCAGCCTGCTGCCGATATTCCGTGACAAAGGCAACTACTATCTGCGCGGTACAGACGGACAGGCATACCGTTTGGTCTATCAAAACAACAGCAACAAAACCTTGGAAATCGTAGCCAGCGTTGATGGTTTGGATGTGATTTCAGGCAAATCGGCCAGTAAATACGCCGACGGTTATGTCTTGTACCCTCATGATTCTTTAGAAATCGAAGGTTTCCGCAAAAGCAGCAGCGCGGTAGCGTCGTTTGTCTTTAGCAGCCCCCGCGACTCTTATGCCGCCAACTCGGATAATGGCTCCATCCGCAATACGGGTGTAATCGGCACTGCAATTTTCGAACTGTACGACCCAAACCGCAGCAGAAATGAACCTCAAGCCTTTCCCGCCGATGACGGATACGCCGAACCGCCTACCCGATAAGGCATAAATAATAAAAGCGGTCTGTAAACCAAATAAGGTTTCAGACCGCTTTTTATTTTGCAGTAGCAATGAAAATATAGTGGATTAACTTTAAATCAGGACAAGGCGACGAAGCCGCAGACAGTACAGATAGTACGGCAAGGCGAGGCAACGCCGTACTGGTTTAAAGTTAATCCACTATAAAATGGCAAAATTCATGTTTGCTGTTTGATGAGGTCGTCTGAAAGGTTTCGTCATACGCATAACCTTTTCGCTATGACTGAGAGGTCGTCTGAAAAATCAAATACGAGATTTCAGACGACCTTTTTATTGTTTTGCTTCAAGGAAATGACGGTTGATGTCCCAGTCGGCTTGTGGTGCGGATGAACATGTTTTATCGGGCGAAGTAAGGGGTAAACAGCATGGTGTTGCCGTTGTTTAGCCTATGGGTCGTCTGAAACGGGAAAAGGCAATGCGTGTGATGAGATGGTTTGGTGGATGCGGTTTTAAAAGTGTTGTTATATGTCATATATTATTTTGATTTAAATCAGTCGGTTGAAAAAAGGAGAGGTTTTTTTTAACTTGCGGTTTGGGTACTTTGTCATATGTATGTTTTAATTCATGCTTTGAGTTGTAATGTTGTTATTTATAATCACTTGAAAACTTGCGGTTGTTTGTAATATAACTAAATTATTGTTTTTTATATTTTTTGACTTTGTGGGCAATGATGCAGATTGTCTTTGGCAGGGTTGGCGTAAGGAGTAAAAAATGCATGTTGTCGTTCTTCCATCGTGGTATCCGAAATCCGAAACGGATGTGGACGGGATTTTCTTCCGTTTGC
Organism: uncultured Neisseria sp.; assembly: GCA_916720585.1. Lineage (GTDB taxonomy): Bacteria > Pseudomonadota > Gammaproteobacteria > Burkholderiales > Neisseriaceae > Neisseria. Next base: position 2,121 of record CAKARM010000244.1, on the reverse strand, counting down.
AAGCTCAAGCTTTGCAGCGCAAAGGTTTGAAAGTAGGGGTCATTGCGCCTTTGTTCCGCTCGTTGCGGACGGAGTGGAAAAGTATTTTGACCGGACATTATGGAATGCGGCATCGCCGGCAGGGCGGTTTGAATACTTATGTTTACGACAGCATGTATTTTTTCCCGCATTGCCCCGTCGTCGATATCGACCGTATCCGTTGGGTAAGGGCGGGCATGAAGGCTTTTAAGCGGTATGTGGCGGAAAACGGCAAACCTGATGTCCTCCATGCGCATACGATGAATTTCGGTGGCGTTTTGGCGCATGAAATTTCTAAGAAATACGGTATTCCTTATGTGATTACCGAACACAGCAGCGCGATTGCCCGCAACCTGGTCCGTCCGAACCAATGGCCCAGTATGAAAGAATCCGCCCGACATTGTCAGGCGCGTTTTGCGGTCAGCAAGGATTTTTGTGCATTGCTGCGCGAGAAATACGATTTGGACTGGGAATATCTGCCGAATATTTTGGGCGATAACTTTGCGCGTCCGTTTGAGCCTTTCGATAAGTCCCATCAGGATTTCACGTTTTGCTCCGTTTCCCACTTGCGTCATCTCAAAGGGCATGACTTATTGCTTCCCGCCTTTGCCAAGGCTTTGGAAAAGTATCCCTTCCTCAAACTCAAAATTGGCGGCAATGGCGCGGAGGCGGAAAATCTGCGCCGCTTGGTCGATGAATTGGACATCGGTCATGCCGTTACCTTTTTGGGCGCGTTGAAGACGGATGAGGTCTTGGACTTGATGCGCCATAGCAATGCTTTTGTACTCGCCAGCCGTGTGGAAACGTTCGGCGTGGTGTTTATCGAGGCGCTGTCACAAGGCCTGCCGGTCATTGCGACAATGTGCGGCGGACCTCAGTCGATAGTTAATGAAAATAATGGTTATCTGATTCCGACTGAAAATATAGAAGCATTGAGTGAGGCGTTGATTCGGATGTATGAAGAACGCGAGAAATTTTCGGCGGAAAAATTGCGTGCGGATTGTTTGAACGAGTTTGGCGAAGATGCCGTGATTGGAAGGCTGATCCAAGCATTTGAAAAAGTGACCGGCAAATCGGCGGAAGCGTAAACCGATCACGCTATGTGAGAGCAGAAGGCTTGCGACTAGGCTTAGAGTCTGGTGCAAGCCTTTATTGTTTGCGAATATGGGTTCTTTGTGATTAGAATTACCCGTTTTGATGATAAATTCAAATTTTGGGCAGGCAAAACAAGATTTATGCCGCTTTAAATACGCAAATATTAAGGAATTCCCAATGAAAATCAAACTTTCAGCATTCGTCTTGTCACTTGCCGTTTGTACGCATGCCCATGCGCTGACTACGCGTCCGGTCGAGCATACTTGTCCGATAGGCGGCGAAAAATTCACATCGGTTATGGTAATGTCGGGTTTTTCGATCGATATGAAGACTGATTTGGAGCCGGTAGGCATGGTTATGGCGCCTGCCCCCATTCCGGTTTGTCCGAGCAATAAGTTTGTCATGTTTAAGGACGACTTTACGCAACAAGAATTGGATAAGTATGAAAAAGTCATCCGGAGCGAGGCTTATCTCAAGCAGGTGGCTGAAAAGGCCTCAGCGCAAAGGTTGGCGGGGGTGATGTTGGAGTTGGCAGGCGAAAATCAAAACGCAGAACAAATGATGTCGATATTTTTGCATGCCAGCTGGCTGGGCGGTCATCAGCAAGATCTGGAGAAAGTCCTGCATTACGCCGATTTGACTTTGAAAGATGACAGCCTGCCGGCTGAAAAACGTGTGAATACCAAGCTTGTGCGCGGAGAAATGTTGCGCAAACTGAGCCGGTTTGATGAGGCGAAAAAGCAGTTTGAAGAGTTGACAAATGAGCCGACGGTTAAAGCTTCCGAGTATTTGCAAAAACTGACGGAGCTGGAGTTGGAACTGACGGCGGAAAAAGACACCTATTCGCATCCGGTAAGGCAAACCTTGAGTTTGCGCGGCAAAATAAAAGACGAATAACCGTCATCGTAAGATTGGGGCACGTTGCTTTGCGTTGAATGTATAGTGGATTAACCTTAAACCAGTACAGCGTTGCCTCGCCTTAGCTCAAAGAGAACGATTCTCTAAGGT
>CAKARM010000243.1:0-3806 GCA_916720585.1 uncultured Neisseria sp. | reverse complement strand
GCCTGAAATTCGGGCGACGCCCACGCAATCGCGCCGTTGCCCTGATACAGCGGCGCTTTAACGATGGTGCCGGTTACACCCGCGTCGTGCATAAACAGCACCAGCGGATAGCGTTTGCCATCTTCGATATTCTTCGGCGCAAACAGGTTGTAGCGCACGGTTTTGCCCGTTTGTTTGTCGGCGTATTCGCGCTGGACGAAGTCGTCGAATACTTCGTTGATGACAACGCTGGTCTGAACGGTTTGCGCACCGATGTTTACTTCGGCAGCGGCGGCTTTAAGCGTGGGCGCGCTGTCGCCCTTGTCGCCCGCCTTGCCCGGGTCGTTTTTGGCGGGGGCGGCATTGGCCGGTTTGTTGGCAGGGCGGCCTTTTTTTACGGTAAGCAACGCGCCCTCGTCATACGGATTGAGCTGCACAACCACAAAACGGCCGCGTTCAGACGGCGCCCCGTCGGCACTTTGCGCCACATAAACGCGCTCCACCGTGCGCCCCGCCACGCCGTATTGCGACGGCTCAAGCGCGGCGGCGGACACATCGGCGCGGTACTTCACCGCCACCGCCACCAGCCGCATCCCGTCGCCAAACACGCGGGTTACGGCGGCGGCCGATTCGACGGCATTATCCGACGCGCCGCCCAACGCAGCGCAGCCGCCCACGGTAAGCAACACGGTCGCGCCGGCGGCAGACAATAAAAATTCACGGCGGGTAGGCATGGGAACTCCAATCGGTTCAAACGGGAAAGGCCGCCTTTTAGCACGCTTTGCGGCGTGCCTCAACCGCAGGCCGTCCGCCGGAGCGCAAACGGGAAAGGCCGTCTGAACAGCCGTTTCAGACGGCCTTTGCGCGCTCGGGCTGCGTCATGAGGCCGTCTGAAAGCAAGGCTTCAAAGAAATGAAACCGCATGCCTGCGGGTTCGGCCGTTTTCACGCCGTTGACGCTTCGCTTTCAGACGGCCTCTGCGTGCTTCTGTAAAACAAATTCAAACAAAACTTATAAAAACAATGCGGAACAAGTATAATCGCTATCATTTTCAACTTTAACCACCACCAAGGACATCCTTATGAAATACCCGAAAAGCCGTCCCACTCTGCTCGCGCTGGCGCTGATGCCGCTGTTTGCCTTTGCCGAAGACGAAGCCACCTTGGATACGGTCACCGTTACCGGCACAAAACCCGCCACGCTCAACCAAGGTTATTCCACCGACGGCACTTACGCGCCCTTGGGCATCGGCATGACCCTGCGCGAAACGCCGCAGAGCGTGAGCGTAACCACCTCCAAACAAATGGAAGACTGGAAACTCGACAGCCTGCGCAAAGTGATGGAGCAGACCAACGGCGTCACCGTGAAAAGCGGCAGCGGCGGCAGCGACCGCTATGCCGGGCTGCACTCGCGCGGCATGGAAGTGAAAAACTTCCAGATGGACGGCGTGCCCTACCGCAGCTCCGGTTTCAGCAAAGACTCGTGGACAGGCTGGGGCGGCGTGGATACCCGCGCGCTCGACCGCGTGGAAGTGTTGCGCGGCGCGTCCGCCCTCTTGGGCGGCACGGGCGATCCCTCCGCACAAGTGAGCCTCGTGCGCAAACGTCCCACCAAAGACTTCAAAGCCGAAATCGGCACCGAAATCGGCAACCACAGCCGTTGGGGCGTAAACGGCGACGTTTCAGGCAGCCTGAACACCGAGGGCAGCCTGCGCGGACGCATTGTGGCCGGACACGAGCGCAGCGGCTACATGATTGAAGACGCGAAAATGCGCAACAGCAGCCTGTATGCCGTTGCCGAATGGGATGCCGCCCCCGCCACCACCCTCTCCGTCGGCACGCAGCTGCAAAACCGCCGCGAAACCGACACCCCCGTCTTCCTGCCCACCGCCTACGACAGCGAAGGCTACCCGCTGAAAAACGAAATCAGCCGCCACGCCAACAATTCGCCCAAAGGCACATCCTACAAATACAGCAGCCGCAACGTGTTCGCCGAAGTACGCCACCGCTTTTCGCCCGACTGGAAAACCAAGCTCGAATACAACTGGACGCGCAACACCATACACGACCGGCAGGGCTACGCGGCGATGAAAACCGACCACGACACCCGCCAAATCGACCTGCTCGAAACCGATTCGAGCGAAAAAAGCACCACCCACAGCTTCGCCGCCTCGGTGGACGGCAAATACAACCTTCTCGGCCGCAAACACGACATCCTGTTCGGCATCAGCGGCTTCAACACCAAAAACCGCGCCCCCAGCCGCTTTGCCCGTTACGACAACGCCTTCGGCCTGCACGACTTTCTAAACAACCGCAGCCTGCGCTCGGCCAACCCCGTACCCGACGCGGAATATACCGCCGACGACGACATCCGTGCCCGCCAGTTCGGCGGCTACTTCGCCACCCGCTTCCGCCCCGTCGAACGCCTCGCCCTGATCGGCGGCGCGCGCTACAGCCGCATCACCATGCAAAAAGCCGAACACGTCGCAGGCACAAACGAAAAAGTAACCCGCAGCAAAGCCACCCCCTACATCGGCGCCGTGTTCGACCTGAGCGAAAACCTCTCCGCCTACACCAGCTACGGCACCTCGTTCGAGCCCGTGTTCGACAAAGGCCAAGACGGACGCTTCCTCAAACCCACCACCGGCCGCAACATCGAAATCGGCCTCAAAGGCGAATTTTTCGACCAACGCCTCAACGTCTCCGCCGCCCTCTTTGACACCCGCAAAAACGGCATGCCCAAATACGTGGAAAGCGGCGACTACTACGTTTCCGAAGACGACATCCGCACACGCGGCTTTGAAACCGAAGCCGCCGGCCGCATTAACGACAACTGGTTCGTCAGCGCAGGCTACACCGTGCAAAACCGCAAAGGCGGCGAAGACTCCTACGAAGCCGACCTGCCGCGCCACCAAATCAAACTCGCCACCACCTATGATTTGAACGAGCGTCTCACCCTCGGCGGCAGCCTGCGCTGGCAGAGTAAAACCAGCAACATCAACAAAAGCGCGCTGGCCGACGAAAACGACGCTCCCTCGCTCGAACGCGCCCGCAAGTCTGCCACCCAGAAAGCTTACACCCTGGTTGACCTGATGGCCGCCTACCGCATCGGCAAAAACTCCGAAGCCACCTTAAACGTCAACAACGTCTTCAACACCCGCTACCGTACGCTTTCCACCTTCCTCGCCTACGGCGAAGCGCGCAGCGCAGTGTTGGGCTTCAAATACCGCTTTTAAATGGGCACAGCCAACCAACCTGGCTTACGGCTGGAAAGAGTCGAATTTAGGCAACAGCTATGAGATGGTTCTAACTGACGAATCACTGAATCGCCCGACATTGGATTGGGCAGACGTACCGAACAACGAGAACCTGCTCGGACAACGGCATTACCGCCGCTGCCGCACCACTGTCTACAACATTGAGGTCGAGGATTACCACACCTATTGCGTCGATTATCAATGTATCCTGGCGCATAACCAGAATTTATGTCGCCCTGCGATGCACGCAGTTTCCGAACTCATTGCAGATGATGGCGTAGCGGGTAACGCGTCCAACCAAGGTCAATAATGCACTTTTCTGTCCTTTGCCGACGATGGTGTCGGCTTCCCAATCGCCGATGCGGGCTTTTTGATCGACGACGGCGGGTCGGTTTTCTATACCGACGCGGTTGGACACTTTGCCTCTGGTCTATGTGCTGCCGTAGCGTTTGCGGTAGGTTTTGCTGCATATTCTGAGGTGTTGCCACAAGGTGCCGCCGTTGCTTTTGTCTTGGCCGAAGGTAGCGGTAAACGGTGCTGTGATGGAGTGTGATCCCGTGGTGTTTATGCA
>CAKARM010000242.1:0-3806 GCA_916720585.1 uncultured Neisseria sp. | reverse complement strand
TTACCTCGCCTTGCCGTACTATCTGTACTGTCTGCGGCTTCGTTGCCTTGTCCTGATTTAAATTTAATCCACTATAAACGGCTTGATGGCGGAATCCCAATATATTGAATATGGAATTGATATTTTGATTTTAATGGGATTTTTAGCTTATCGGCTTGATGGGGAATTAAATATAAACCGGCATGGTTTTATGTTGTTTAAACCTGAAGAAAGCGATTGTTTAGTGTGAAAACATCTAAACAATCGCTTTCATGTTATAGGCACTCTTTTCAGGTTTCTGATTGAAATTGAACCCGTGCAAAAGTTTTCCTGTTTGAATACGCGTAGAACACTTACTGGGCGGTAAAGGTCGTCTGAAAAGTCTGTCCGCCTATGGTGATGTCGGCGATGTAGTCGCGTCTGCCTGCGACGCAGACGGGCAGGTGGATTTGGCGCGCTTGCCAAGTGCGCGGGGATTGTTGTTGGAGCATATAGCGGTTGAAGCCCATGTCCATGTCTTTCATGCTGAAGCTGATGCTGACTTGTTGTGTTTCGGCCGGGGTGTTTTCGACGGTGATGTCGAAGGCGGAGCGGTGGCTGATGGGGGTGGAGCGGACGTGCGAGCCGTCGGGCAGGGTGCAGCCTTTGATGAGGTCGCACTCGGCGGCGCGGGCTTGGGGCTGTTGTTTCTGCCACCAGTCCAGCAGCAGGAGTTTGGCGGCGGCGAAGAGGATGAGGAGGACACCTGCGAGGAGGAGTTTGCGGTTTTTGTTCATTTCAGACGACCTCGGTGTCATTGTCGGTCAGGACGGCGTGTGCGCCTGCTGAGAGCCAGCGGTCGCGGTAGCTTGAAACCAGTGTTTCGGGCGCGGCGACAACCAGCGGAACGGATACGCCTTCTTTCAATATTTCAAGCACTTGCCGTGCGCTTGCGTCGTGGTTGACTTGCCAAACGACGACGTCGGCATCTTGAACACGCTGCCATTGTTCGCGGGTGTGTACCGACACCCAAACGCTTTGGGCTTGGGGCAGCTTGCCGAGCTTGCGCAGTTCGGTTTCTGAGATGAGGATGTTGGCGTGGTGCGGTTCGGCTAGGGAGTAGGGCGCGACGCGGTATTCGCCGGTGCTGTTTTGTCCGTACAAACCGGTTTTCAGACGACCTTGAAGCCGGCGTGGGACGGAAAGGGCGCGCAGTAGCGGACCGTTGGCGGGCAGCATGGGGGCGACGTTGAAATCGCCGGCTTTCTGCCACGACCATGCCTGTCCTTCGCGGGATTGGGGTTCGCCCGTCCATTGGTCGGGGTTTACCCATAGGAATTTCAGACAGACGCGGGCGTGTTCGTAGGAATGGATTTTGGTCAGCCAAGGCGTGGCGGCGAGGATGCGGATGCCGAGTTCTTCTTCAAACTCGCGTTGCAGGGCTTGGAAGTCGGTTTCGCCCGCTTCGACTTTGCCGCCGGCAAATTCCCAATATCCGGCATAGGGTTTGCCTTCTGGGCGGGAACTGAGCAGGTAGTCGCCGTCTTGGTTGAGCAGGATGCCGGCAACGACGCGGATAAGGGGGCGGGTGTCTTGGGTCATGGGAATGGGGAGAAAGGTCGTCTGAAAATTCGGAAAGGTCGGATTTGGGAATCCTACCTGCCGATGGATATTGTCTTATTTTTCGGCAATGACGAATGCCAACACGGTGTCTTCTTCGTCGCTCATGCTGAGGCTGACGTGGCTGATGCCTTGTTCTTCCAGCCATTTGGACAGGGCGGGGGCGTAGAAGAATTCGGGTTTGCCCAATGCGTCATGCCCGACACCGATATTGCGGAAGGAAACCGCGCCGCGTATGCCCGTGCCGACGGCTTTGGCGAAGGCTTCTTTGGCGGCAAAGCGTTTGGCAAGGTAGTTGACGGGTTTGCCCGCTTGCGGGAATTCGAGCAGCTCTTCGGGCGTGAGGATGCGTTCGGCAAACGCTTGTCCGAACTTTTTGCTCAGGCGGATGATGCGTTTGAGGGAAACGATGTCTGTGCCTATGCCGTAAATCATGCGGTGGTCTCCTTGTTGAGAGAAGGTCGTCTGAAAAGGTGGGTGTCGCCTATCAAGGCAGCAGTCTTGCCCTGAACATGGTTTCCTTCATCTGGCGGACGGCTTCGGGCAGGCCGAGGAAGAGGGCTTGGGCAATCAGCGAATGTCCGATGTTCAACTCGCGGATGGCGAGGATTTGGGCGATGGGGGTAACGTTGTGTATGGTCAGGCCGTGTCCGGCGTTGACAACCAAGCCCAAATCGCTGGCAAAATGCGCGCCGTTTTGCAGGCGTTCGAATTGCTTGATTTGTTCGGCGTGGCTGTGTGCGTCGGCGTATGCGCCGGTGTGCAGCTCGATAACGGGCGCACCGACATCATAGGCGGCTTGGATTTGATCGTTGTCTGCATCGATGAAGAGCGAGACGCGGATGCCTGCGTCGGTCAGGATTTTGGTGAACCCGGCGATTTTTTCTTGTTGCGCCAAAACGTCCAAACCGCCTTCGGTCGTGATTTCCTGACGTTTTTCAGGCACGATGCACACGTCTTCCGGCATGACTTTGAGCGCGTTTTCCAGCATTTCTTCGGTCAGTGCCATTTCAAGGTTCAGGCGCGTGCGGATGGCGTTTTTGACGGCGAACACGTCCGCGTCTTTGATGTGGCGGCGGTCTTCGCGCAGGTGCATGGTAATCAAATCCGCACCGTGCGTTTCCGCGACCAATGCCGCTTCCACGGGGCTGGGATAGGTCGTGCCGCGGGCGTTGCGGACGGTGGCGATGTGGTCGATGTTTACACCTAAGAGCATGATGTGTCCTTTCTTTGGATTTTCAGACGACCTGCCGATGGAAAAGGTCGTCTGAAAAAGTTAAACGCCGAAACTGAATTGCTGGAGCTGTTGCAAAACCTGTCTGGATTTAATGCCTTCGGGCAGGAGGTTGTCAATCAGCAGGCGCGTGATTTTTAGCGACTGCCCGAGGCTTTCGGGGTGGGTGAAATCGCCTTCGCGCAGCTGGATCAAAATGTCGCCGCCGACTGCCACGCCATGATTGCGTGGATTGAAGCGTTCGGCTTCTTCGATGGGGACGACCGCGTTTTCAGGCGTCAGCCAGTAGGTTTCTTCGGCGCGGATTGCTTCGCCGTTGCCATCATGGAACAAATCGGGCGCGAATCCCAAACGGTTGAGTAAAGTCCATTCAAAGCGTCGCAGCGCAGCGGTATGGCCGCTTTCGCCGCACACCGCCCGCATCACCGCTTCCAGCGCGTCGTAAAGCTCGGGTATCGGGTCTTCGCGAGCAGTCAGCTTGAGCATCAGTTCGTTGATATATAAGCCGCTGAACAAAGCCCTACCTTGCGGCTGCGGCCAGCCGCCTATCCACTCCGCGCGGTGCAGCGTTTTCAACTCTTGCGAGCCGTACCACGATGCGCTGACCGGTACAAACGGAACCAACACGCCGCGCAACTCACTCTGCCGCTTGCGCGCACTTCTCGCCAGCAAAGCCACGCGCCCGTAACGGCGACTGAACACTTCCACCCACAAACTGCTCTCGCGCCAAGGGGCGGAAGCAAGCAGGAAGACGGGTTCGTGGTTGATGCGCTGGTTGGTCATGGGCAGTTGGTCGGGAGTGTGGAAGGGGTGGGTTATGGTGTGGTGCATTTTACCAAAGCGGGTAGGAGGTCGTCTGAAAATATTTTTGTTGTTTAGAATGCTTTGAGTATCAAGAGGGAAAGGGTAAGGCAAAATCAATCGATGGGTCTGGTCGATTTGTATAGTGGATTCACTTTAAACCAGTACGGCGTTGCCTCGCCTTAGCTCAAAG
>CAKARM010000241.1:0-3808 GCA_916720585.1 uncultured Neisseria sp. | reverse complement strand
GAACGGTATTGCTTGTTGCCGATGTTGTTGACGGCGAAGTTGACGTTCAGGTTGTCTTTTTTCAGCGGCTGCCAGTTGGCGTAGATGTCGTGTACGCCGTAGCCTGATTTCTTGCCGTGAATCGTGCCTTGTCCGCGGGCGACGTCGGTGTATTTCACGCTTTGGGCGTAGCGACCGCGCCAGCCGATTTCGAGTTTGGGGTTTTCAAACTGATAAGACAGGCCGGTCAGCCATTGGCGGCCGGTGTTCCAGAAGGTGAACGAGCTTTCGTGGTCTTCTGCTTGAATCGGGCTTTCGCCGTAGTACATTTCGCCGTTCAGACGGGGTTTGACGTAGGACACGCCGGCACGCGCGGTCAGACCGCCCCAGCGGTAGGATGCGTCAAGTTCGTAGCCGTAGGTTTTGAGCGTGCCGCCGTTGTAAATCTTGCCGCGTTCGGTAATGGAGGCGGTGTTGTTGTTGATTTTTGCCCAACGATAGACGATGAGGTCTTTGATGCGTTGGTGGAACACGCTGCCGCTGACGTTGAAGTTGTCGTTGCGCCATTTGAAGCCGAGTTCAGCACGGCGGGCGGTTTCGGCTTTGAGGTTGCTGTCCAAATCGGCGGCGGCGCCTGCGCGTTCGTTAGCCAACAGGGCTTCGTTCAGGCGGGGCGCACGGCTTGCCTGATTGAGGTTTGCCAAGAGGGAGAAGTTGTCGTTGATGTCCCAAATCGCGCCGATGCTGGGGTTGAGCTGGCCGTGCGACGCGCTTTGTTTGCTGGCGGCGTTGTATTTGAAATGGTCGTAACGCAGGCCGGTGGTCAGGGTAACGGGGTGCAGGTTCCAAATGCCTTCCGCGTACACGCCGTATTCGGCTTTTTTCTCTTTGTCGCGGTCATACAGGCCGAGAATCTTCAGCCATGCGCCTTTGTCGGACGGCTCGGAGGTTTCGTGGCGGTAGTTAACGCCGTATTTCACCATGTGTCCGTCGCCGAAGGAGCTGGCGAGGTTCAGATTCGCGCCGGTCGCTTTGATTTTGCTTAGTTCAAGCTGACCGATAGGAACGCCGCCTTGCGCCGTGCCGGAAGCTTGGGCTTTCGGGGAAGGAGCGCCTTTAGGAGGTTTGGTGTCATCGGTGTTGATTTGGAAGACATTGGCGTCGATTTTGTCGATAAAGCCGACGTTGCGGCCACGGTATTCCAGATTGTAGGTCTGCTCTTTTTGATAAGTGCCGTCCACGCCGATGTAGCTGTCAACGTTTTGGAACTCGGCTTTGTCGGTGCGGTTGCCTTTTTGGTATTCCTGACGGTAGGTCAGGCGGATACCGTGGTCGTCGTTGAAATCGTAGCCGATTTTGGCGAGGTAGCTGTGCTGTTTCAGACGACTGCCGCGGTTGACATTGCCGTTGCCGTCTTTGTAGTCGCGGTTGTTGAGGAAGTTGCCTGCAAACAGGGCATCGAAGCCGTTTTGATAGCCGTAAACCGCCGCGTTGCCGGTTGAGCCTTTATTGCTGCTCAAGCCCGCGCCGAGTTTGAAACCGAAAGGTTTGCCATCGGTCAGCAGGTCTTTTGCGTCAACCGTCGTCACGCGGATGGTACCGCCGACCGCGCCCAAACCCGCGCTCGCCGCGCCAGTGCCTTTTTCAACGTTGATGCTTTTTACCAAAGCGGGGTCAAGCTGGAAGCGGCTTTGGTGGTGGAAAATTTTGGTGGATTGGCTGGTGCCGTCCACTTCCAGATTAATCTTGTCTTCGCCGACGCCGCGGATGCTGTAAAACTGTGCCACGCCGTTGCCGCCGCCGACATCCATACCGATTTGGTCTTTCATGACTTGTTTCAAATCGGTCGAAGTTTCGCGGTCAAGCTGGTTGCGGGTAACGCGGGTCGGTACGGCAGTACCGGTAACGACGACTTCTTTCAGTTCGGCAGTCGCTTCGGGGCGGACGTTGTCTGCATGGGCAAAACCTGAAGACAGTGCCAGCACCATGATGCTGAAACGGAAGGCGGGGGAATGGGGGGATTTCATGTTCTTCCTCTAGTTGAGTGATTAAGGGGTATTGCGTTAAATCAAGAGTGTATATTCTAATATTTTTTGATAATGATTTGCAAACAATATACATTACTCCGAGAATATTAATCATATTTTCAGAGACCTACATTTATTGATGCTCTTTAACCGAATGTGGCGGAAGCCGGATTTTCGGAAGGGCTGGCGATATTTTTGCTGTCGGCATCGCGTTGTTTGATGGCTTGGGCAGGGATGGCGGGGATGGGAAACCTGTGTTTTAGGAAGAGGGGGCTTGTTGTAATGCGGATATTTGGATGGAGGGATGGCGCATAGAGAAAGGTCGTCTGAAAACGGATTTCAGACGACCTTTTGTGTGCTTAGTCTGCTTTGAGCAGCCTTTTATCCAATTGCGCCTGTATGAGCAGGCCGTGGGCGAAGTTGCGGCTGTCGGCGAGGATGAGTTTGCCGCCGTAGCGTTTGGCGATGGCATCGGCGATGGAGAGTCCGAGTCCGGTGCCTTGCTGTTCCGTGCCGAGTATGCGGTAGAAGGCGTCGGTTACGCGGCTGCGTTCGGCGGCGGGGATACCGGGGCCGTCGTCTTCCACCCAGATGGTGAGGGTGGTCGGGGTCTCGCTGAAACCTATGTCAATGCGGCCGCCTGCGGGGGTGTAGCGGATGGCGTTGTCGGTAAAGGTTTTGATGAGGGTGTAGATTTCGGTGTCGTCGGCTCGGATGCGCAGGTCGTTTTCGACGGCGACGCCGATGTCTTGCTGTTTGTCGAGGGCGAGGGGCATGAGTTCTTGCAGCACGCGGCGGAACTGGGCTTGCAGGCTGATGTCGGTCAGGTTGCGTTGGGTTTCGGAGCCTTGGGCGCGGGCGTGGGTCAGGAGCTGCTCGAGCAGGTGGCGGTTGCGCTGTATGCTTTGGAGGATGAGTCCGGTCTGTTCGCGGGCTTCGTCCGATTGGGGCAGCTTGGTGAGCCGTTCTGCCTGAAGGGAGAGGGCGGTCAGTGGGCTGCGCAGTTCGTGGGCGGCATCGGCGATGAAGCGTTGCTGGCGGCGGATGTTTTCGCCTGTGCGTTGCAGCAGTTGGTTGATGGCGGTAACGAAGCCTTGTATTTCGCTGGGTACGGCTTCTCCGTCCAGCGGCGAGAGGTCGTCTGAACGGCGTTTGCCGAGGGAGGCGGAAAGGGTTTTAACGGGACGCATGGCACGGTAGGTGATCCATACGGTCAGCAGGATCATGAGGGGCAGGGCGATGAGCAGCGGGAGGACGCTTTGGTAGGCGGCGGTGGCTGCGAGGTCGTCGCGGTATTCGGTTTCTTGGAGTACGGCGATTTTGCCTTGCGGGGTTTGGCGGATGTAGGCGCGGTATTCGTCGTCATCATCGTCATCGTCGTCATCAACGCTGCCTTTGATGGTGTGGAATCCTTCGCCGAGTGTGTCGGACAAAGGGACGGTGTCTTCTTGTCCGAATGTTTGGATGAGGATGTGGTTTTCGCTGCCTATTTGTGTGTAGTCGGTGGTTTTGGGGTTGATGTAGGCGGCGGTTTGGCGCAACAGGTCGTCCTGAAGCTCTTCGGCTTCATGGTAGGTTTGGTAATAGGAGAACGCGCCTGCGATGATGGACAAGGGCAGGAACATCAGTATCAGGGCGATGCTGATACGGACTTGCAGGGATTGTTTGAGGGTCTGGATAAAGTGATGCATAGTGTGTTTGGCGAGGCTGTTTTAGGTTTTATAGTGGATTAAACTTAAACCAGTACGGCGTTGCCTCGTCTTAGCTCAAAGAGAACGATTCTCTAAGGTGCTGAAGCACCA
>CAKARM010000240.1:0-3827 GCA_916720585.1 uncultured Neisseria sp. | reverse complement strand
GACGACCTTTTGCCTTTTGTTAAGGAACTGTATGAACGAACAAACCAAACAGGCCGCACAAACCATAGGTCGTCTGAAACGTAAAGCCAGCGACGAAGAACGGCTGCAAGGCTGGCGCGAAACCTGCGCTGAACAAGGGTTAAGCGGCGAATTTATCCTGACCGCGAAGCTCAACGGCGCGGCGTATACCGAGGAAGAAGCCCGCATGGTGGCGGAGCTTTTCGGCAAATAAACTGACAATTTATTATTTTAAAATTACAAATCATATCAAAACTTGACAAAGTTACCGATTTTGATTATAGTCGTATCTGAGTTAACATTGCCGATTTGACACAGCTTGCGGGCATAAACAGCTAAAGCGTATTTTCATTTTCTGCTGTTTTTATTCCTTTCTTTATATCCAAGCCCGTTGTGTACAGCATCGGGCTTCTTTTTTTCCGGAAGTATCAGGAAGTATTTATGATTATTTTGGACAACGTTTCCAAACATTACCAAACGCGCGACAAAACCCGTTTTGCCGCCGTCGAGCCGACCAGCCTCGAAATCCAAGACGGCGAAATCTTCGGTCTGATGGGCTATTCCGGCGCGGGCAAATCCACCCTGTTGCGCCTGATTAACCTGTTGGAACGTCCCGACAGCGGCAAGGTCAATGTGTGCGGACAAGAGCTGACCGCGCTCGATGCCGCAGCATTGCGTCAGGCGCGGCAGAATATCGGCATGGTGTTTCAGCAGTTCAATCTTTTGAGCAACCGCACCGTCGCCGACAATGTTGCCTTTCCTTTGGAAATTGCCGGATGGTCGTCTGAAAAAATCAAAGAGCGTGTCAAAGAATGTCTTGAAATCGTCGGCTTGACCGAACGCGCCGACCACTACCCCGCCCAGCTTTCCGGCGGACAAAAACAGCGCGTCGGCATCGCCCGCGCGCTCGCACCCAAACCCCAAGTCATCCTCGCCGACGAACCCACTTCCGCCCTCGACCCCGCCACCACGCGCAGCGTCTTGGAATGTTTGGAAGACATCAACAAACGCTTCAACGTTACCATCGTCATCGTAACCCACGAAATGAGCGTCATCCGCCGCCTGTGTGACCGCGCTGCCCTTTTGGATAAAGGAAAAGTGGTGGAAATCGTCGAAGTACGCGGCAACCAAATCCACGCCCAATCCGAAATCGGGCGCGAACTGATTCGGGAGGACTGATATGGCAGACTTAACATTCGAACAAGCCGTTTCCACCATCGTCGGCATGAAAGACGAAATCGTCCGCGCCTTGGGCGAAACCTTCGTCATGGTCGGGCTGTCCACCACGATTGCCGTCATCTTCGGCACCCTGCTGGGCGTCTTGCTTTTCGTGACTTCCAACCGCCAGCTTCATTACAACAAGCCGGTGAATTTCCTGCTCGACAACTTAGTCAACCTGATGCGCGCCTTCCCCTTCGTCATCCTGATGATTGCCATGATACCCGCCACCCGCGCCATCGTCGGCAGCACCATCGGCCCGATTGCCGCCTCGCTGGTATTGAGCGTGTCCGGCCTGTTTTACTTCGCCCGACTGGTGGAACAAAACCTGCGCGAAGTCCCCAAAGGCGTGATTGAAGCCGCCACCGCCATGGGTGCCTCGCCGCTTGCCATCGTCCGCAAAGTCCTCTTGAACGAAGCGCGCGCGGGCATGGTTTCCAGCATCACCGTCCTCGCCATCGGCCTACTCTCGTACAGCGCGGCGGCAGGCATGATAGGCGGCGGAGGCTTGGGCGACCTCGCCATCCGCTACGGCTACTACCGCTACCAAACCGAAGTCATCATCTTCATCGTCGCCATCCTCGTGCTGCTCGTTATCCTGATTCAAAGCACCGGCAACGCATTGGCGCGGAAATTGGACAAACGTTAAACCTCACAAACGTAAACAAGGTCGTCTGAAAATACACCTGATGCATTTTCAGACGACCTTTTGAGTGAAAAATACAACATGAAATCCGCCAAAAAAATTCTAATTGCCATTTATTTAGTCAATATCGGCAATATCCTTTGGTACTTTATCGGCCCCATGAACCATATGCCGAAAATATGGTACATAGGGCTGAGTATCGGCATCTTTCTTGCCCAACTCGTCATCTTGGAAAAATTAGAACACCCGCCCTCCGACGTCAACGCGCACAACAGCAAAATGATGCGTAACGATATGGGTTTCTTCATTTTATTGTGTGTCGGGCTATTGGCTGTCTTTATGATATGGTCCCTTATCGCTTCTCCTGCCTCCATCTGGGGCATCCTTTCATTTGACGATATGGTTTCCATAGGGGAAATGAACGGATCAATTGGCACGATGGACATCGATGAAATGGGCGAAATCAGCGAGCCGGATGAAAGTGCCATGATGGCTGAAGACTATGATGATGAAATGGACGGACACGCCGTAATCGACGGAACAGATGAAATGTATGAAAGTGCCGATACCGCCTTTGATATTTCTCCGTTCGCCACCTCGTTGGATTGGCTCAAGCTCATCTCAGCCCTGACTTTTAAAGCGGGATTGATTTGGCTGTGTTACCGTTCCGCCAAAGGCCTGTACCTCACCATAAAAAACCGTCCCGTTTCCCATAAATGGATTTAAAATCCCAACTGTCCCGACGGCAGAGGCCGTCTGAAAAATCGACTTAACACTTACCAGGAGTAAAACATGCAGACAAACACCTTCTTCAAAACCCTTTCCGCCGCCGCGCTCGCCTTGATACTGGCAGCCTGCGGCGGTCAAAAAGACAGCACACCTGCCGCATCCGCCGCATCGCCTGCCGCCGACAATGGCGCGAAAAAAGAAATCGTCTTCGGTACGACCGTCGGCGACTTCGGCGATATGGTCAAAGACCAAATCAAACCTGCGCTGGAGAAAAAAGGTTATACCGTCAAACTGCTTGAATTTGCCGACTACGTCCGCCCCAACCTCGCTTTGGCAGAAGGCGAACTGGACATCAATATTTTCCAACACAAGCCTTATCTGGACGACTTCAAAAAAGAACACAAATTAGACATCACCGAAGCCTTCCAAGTGCCGACCGCGCCTTTGGGCCTGTATCCGGGCAAACTGAAATCGCTGGACGAAGTCAAAGACGGCAGCAGCGTTTCCGCACCTAACGACCCGTCCAACTTCGCCCGCGCGCTGGTCATGTTGAACGAATTGGGCTGGGTTAAGTTGAAAGACGGTGTTAATCCGCTGACTGCTTCCAAAGCCGATATCGCCGAAAATCCGAAAAACATCAAAATCATAGAGCTTGAAGCCGCACAACTGCCGCGCAGCCGCGCCGACGTCGATTTCGCCATCGTTAACGGCAACTACGCCATGAGCAGCGGCATGAAGCTGACCGAAGCCCTGTTCCAAGAACCGAGCTTCGCCTACGTCAACTGGGCAGCCGTCAAAACCGCCGACAAAGACAGCCAATGGCTCAAAGACGTAACCGAAGCCTACAACTCCGACGAGTTCAAAGCCTACGCGCGCCAACGCTTCGCAGGTTACAAATACCCTGCCGCCTGGGGTGAAAACGCAGCAGCCGGTGCGAAAGCCGAAGCCGCTTCTACCGCTTCGGCAGCAAGTGCCACAGCAGCCTCCGCAGCGAACTCCGGCGCTTCCGCAGCAAAATAAACTGTAAACCCTAAAGCAAAAGGTCGTCTGAAAACCCAAATCAGGTTTCAGACGACCTTTTTGCCGTATATGGCGGTCAAATATAGTGGATTAACTAAATCAGGACAAGGTGACGAAGCCGCAGACAGTACAGATAGTACGAAACCGATTCACTTGGTGCTTCAGCACCTTAGAGAATCGTTCTCTTTGAGCTAAG
>CAKARM010000239.1:0-3836 GCA_916720585.1 uncultured Neisseria sp. | reverse complement strand
CTGTCTGCGGCTTCGTCGCCTTGTCCTGATTTAAATTTAATCCACTATATTTGGAGTGATTGAATCAGAAGAATGCCTGCGCAAGGTTGGGGAGAGTTCAAACTTATGGATTGCTTTTCTGTGGATTGGGTGAGTATGCCGGTTTGTTGTCAGGCGAACGCGTCGCCGCGCATTCGCCGTTCTCAAACACCAACACCTTCTCCGGCCAGCGCAATGCCGCCAGCCTGAACTGTTCGGGACGGTATTTTTGCGGGAATTTCCTTGCACGCCAGCTTGTACCAATTGAGAAATCGACGCAGAACACGTTGCGCCGCGCCCCGTGCCACACATCCGGCTGCGGCGGCAGCAACAGCCGTTCGGCGGCAGCGGTGGCGGGAGAAGGCTGCCAACTGCGCCAATAATGGCCTATAACGACGGGCGTATCGTCGCGGTAGTCGTCCCACCATGCGCAACGGGTCGTACCGCGCCAGCGTCCGCCGGCGTAAAACGGCTTGTCCGCCAAACGCTCTACGCCGCTGGTGAGGGCGCGTATCGGATGCAGGCGGCTGCGTTCGAGTTCGTATCGCGCGGTGGCGGGCATGGGCGGCGGGGCATGGGCGGGATTTTCCGCCTGCGGGGCATAATGCGCCTGTTCGTAGAGGTAGTCGGGATACCAAGAGGCCGCCTGAAGGCGGTGTTTCAACTCGGCATCGAAGCGGCGGTATTGCGCGGTTAGGCTTTCGCCTTTTGCTTCTTCGAGGCGTTCGATTTGCGGCGGCAGCCAGGCGGCGTGGACGATGCGCAGGTCTTCGCGCTCCAGCAGC
Source organism: uncultured Neisseria sp. (assembly GCA_916720585.1). Lineage (GTDB taxonomy): Bacteria > Pseudomonadota > Gammaproteobacteria > Burkholderiales > Neisseriaceae > Neisseria. The sequence goes on along the minus strand of CAKARM010000239.1, from coordinate 3,033 downwards.
AGGGGCTGTTTGGCCAGCCATGCGCGCAATTCGGTTTTCTCTTTCTCTTCCACGCAATGCCACGGCGCGTAATGGGCGTCTTTTTCGGCGCGAACATCGAAAAACCAGCCGGAGCCGTCTTTCGGATCGTCGGCAAGAATGTTCAATTCGTGGTTGCCCAAAACCATCCATGCCCATCCGCGTTCGTAAGCCTGTTTGAACCACGCCAGCATCGCGGGGCTGTCGGGGCCGCGGTCGCACAAATCGCCGACGAACACCAGCCGCCGCCCGCGCGGATGGAAACCGTCGTCGCGGTAGCCGAGCCGGTGCAGCAGCGATTGGAAGGCGGCAAATTCGCCGTGAACATCGCCGACGATGTCCAGCGGCGTATCGGGCAGGGATTGGCGGTATCGGTAGGGCATGATGATCGGAGGTCGTCTGAAAAAGTGTGCCGACGGTGTTTTCAGACGGCCTCAGGCAGTTTCAAGAAGTTTTCACGGTAGTAACGCATTTCCTCGATGCTTTCGAGAATATCGTCCAAAGCCTGATGCGAACCGCGTTTCACCACGCCTTTGGCAACGGGCGGATTCCAACGTTTGGCGAGTTCTTTCAGTGTAGATACGTCCAGATTGCGGTAGTGGAAATATGCTTCGAGGCGCGGCATGTATTTGACCATGAAGCGGCGGTCTTGATGAATGGAATTGCCGCACATCGGCGTGGCTTTTTCGGGAATCCATTGCGCGATAAAGTCCAGCAGTTTTTGTTCCACTTCGGCTTCGGTCAGCCGCGATTCGCGCACGCGCTGGGTCAGCCCCGTGCGGCCGTGGGTGGCGGTGTTCCATTCGTCCATGCCGTCGAGCAGTTCGTCGCTTTGGTGGACGACATAAACTTCGGACTGCGCCAAGACGTTCAAATCGGAGTCGGTGATAATCATGGCGACTTCGATAATGCGTTCGCGTTCGGGATCAAGCCCGGTCATTTCCATATCGAGCCAGCAGAGGTTGCTTGCGTTTTGAGTCATTTCAGACGGCCTTTCGTCGGTTTAAAACAATGGGCGGTATTATAGTGGATTAACTTCAAATCAGGATAAGGCAAAGCGGTCGCGTAAATAAAGGGTCGTCTGAAAACGAGGACAACAGGCTTTGTCAAACTGTTTTTAAACGCCCTTTTTATAAATGCTGAACTAAAATCGAACTTTCTTTATTGATTTAACTCAGATTAAAAATTTAACAAACCAAGAGGCACTATTATATGAAAGATGATGTAATTCTAGTCTGTAAAATCATTTACGAACCAGCTAAAGATTCATGGAATAGATTTAAGGTGCTCTTCCCAATTTGTTTCTTAATGGGAATATTAATAAATTTATCTTTTAGTATGATATCTAATATCTTTAGTCAAGCTATTTTACTCTCATCGATATTATCAACATTTGTATTTTTTTATTTACAGGAATTATTTCGTTATGAAAATTTTAAAAAATGGAAAAATAAAATTGCTCTTTTTACACTGGAATATATAGCAATCACCTTATTTTCATTCATTATGTTCGTAATATTTTATATTTTAAAAAGTTTATTATTTAAACAAACAGTCCCTATGGCAGAAATAAAACTTTCTATTGGGATTTATATCTTGCTTACAGGTTTTTTTGGGATATATTACATATTAATTTACTGGGCAAATAAAGGCTGTTTCCAAGAATTCATAGAGTATTTACAAACTTTCGTGATTAAAAAAACTAAAAATGCCAAAATAGTAGCAATATCAGTGGCTCATATATCAACAATTACAATAATTATCAGTGCAGCGTACTATTTATTACAACAAGTTGAAAAAGATTCTCAAGCCCAAATTATTTTAAAAATTTTCAGTATTAACTAAGAGCATTTAATAATTTATTAGTTATATGATTTAAATGAAAGAGGTCGTCTGAAACCCGTTTTCAGACGACCTTTGCCGTTTTATTTCACTGCCGACTCAAATCAGAACAAACCGTGAATCACGCCGTCTGCGTCCACGTCGATTTTCTCGGCGGCGGGGACTTTGGGCAGGCCGGGCATTTTCATCATGTTGCCGCACAGGGCAACGATGAAGCCTGCGCCGGCGGAAACGGTGATGCCGCGCACGGTGATGCGGAAACCTTCGGGGCAGCCTAAGAGTTTGGCGTTGTCGCTGAGGGAATATTGGGTTTTCGCCATGCAGACGGGCATTTTGTCCAAGCCCAGTTTTTCCAGCGAGGCGATTTCGGCGGATGCTTCTGCGCTGAAATCGACGTCTTCCGCGCCGTACACTTTTTGGGCGATGGCGCGGATTTTGTCTTTGATGCTCAACTCGACATCGTAGGCGAAGCGGAATTCATTGGGTTGGTTGTCGATGGCGTTGACGACTTTGCGCGCCAAATCCGCGCCGCCCGCGCCGCCTTTGCCCCACACTTCGGTCAGGGAAACTTCGACGCCGTGTTCGGCGCAGGCTTTTTCAATCATGGCCAATTCGGCATCGGAGTCGGACACGAAGCGGTTGATGGCGACGACGACGGGCAGGCCGAATACGTTTTTCAGGTTGGAAATGTGTTTCAGCAGGTTGGGCAGGCCTTTTGCCAAGGCTTCGAGGTTTTCTTCGCCGAGGTTGGCGCGTTCTACGCCGCCGTTGTATTTCAAGGCGCGGACGGTGGCGACGACGACGGCTGCGTCGGGTTTCAAACCGGCAAGGCGGCATTTGATGTCGCAGAATTTTTCCGCACCCAAATCCGCGCCAAAGCCTGCTTCGGTTACGGCGTAATCAGCAAGGTGTTTCGCCAGTCGGGTGGCGGTAACGGAGTTGCAGCCGTGGGCGATGTTGGCGAAGGGGCCGCCGTGTACGAAGGCGGGCGTGCCTTCAATAGTTTGCACTAAGTTGGGCTTAATGGCGTCTTTGAGCAATGCCGCCATCGCGCCGTGGGCTTTCAAATCTTTGGCGTAAACGGGGCCGCCGTCTTTGGCGTAGGCGACGAGGATGTTGCCCAAACGCTCTTTCAAATCGCTGATGTCTTTGGCAAGACAGAATACCGCCATC
>CAKARM010000238.1:0-3838 GCA_916720585.1 uncultured Neisseria sp. | reverse complement strand
GGAACCATCTGTCTTTAAAGCTGCTTTACTATCAGTAATGTCTTCTCCTGGTTTGGTAATATTTGTGCAGCTGCTGGCCACTACTGTTGCCGCATCTGATGATGCGGTATCTATGCCGTATTGGAAAATCAGCGCCTTACCGATCTGGGTAAAGTCCTTTATATCTAAAGAACCTGTTTCTCTGACAGCAGGAAGCATTTTTCCACTACCTTTAAGTTTGAGAAAGTCTTTGGAGCCAGAGTCAGCAATAACGGCTTGGGCATCATAGGCCGACATATTGAAACAGCCGAAATTCCCTGCCATACGGGCATCACGTACGATTTGATTTGACGCATTGCGCAAATCCTGCTGAACATTTAAACGCGCTGTGGCAGCAGTATTCAAACTGCGTGCAGTGAAATAGCTGGAGCTGACTGCCAACAGGACTATCATGCTCAATGCGCTTGCCACAAGGAATTCAATCAGGCTGAAGCCTTGCATGCCTGTTTTGACTGGAATGTGTGAGCGGTTTTTATTATTCATTATTTTTCCCTTACGCGTACTTGGTAGGTGTAAATGATGGAATCTTCATATGTTTTGACATCACTTGTGGCTTTACCGCCTTCCAAATCTTTAAGCCATAATACTTTGATAACGGTATCGCCACCTGCTTTTTTATCGCAATTTTCGTGAAAAGCCCCGTCATAAGTAGGCTCCTTATTCAAACTATCTTGGCATACTGAATAGTAGAACGCGGAGTCAGGAAGAGCTGCTTTCAGTTCGTCATGAAATTTACCAAGCTGTGCTTTAGCCAACTCTTCTTTTTTCATACTCTCTTTCAGCGGTCCTTTTTTCAACGGCTCAGTAGAGGAATCACCATATGTGGTGTAGTAATCCCTATAATTTTTACACCACCCTCTATCGCGCCCACTCTTGGTAGCTCCCGCTTGATGAGTATCGCATTTTTCAAGTCTAGGATTAATCAGCATCCCTTCGACTAAATTTTGAGTAAGTTGCGATACGATAGTCTGTCCTTCCGCTTCGCGAACGCTGGAAACGGTACGCAACTGGATGGCGAGCAGGGCGAGAACGCCGATTGCAAGAACAAACATGGCAACCAAGACTTCAATTAAAGTCATACCCGACTGATATGGCTTAGAGAAACTTATTGAACTCGTTTTCAGACGACCTTTTTTATGTAATGTCATGGGTTTCATAGAGCTATATTTTATTGTTGGGGTTGTTTGTTGGATTTTGCTTTAGATTCTGCATATTTGCAGAGATCACTTGAATCTGACTTGGCGCAGATTTCCACTCGTCCGCTACTGTCGACCAACACAATGCTGGCACGAGACTTTTTGGTGCTTTCTGTAGTTGCGGCGGAATCGGTCATGCTGATTTTGATATAGCCGTCCGAGTAGGTAAAATCAGTTTTTTTAATGGGTTTATTGACAGAATAGCCAAAAGTACCGTTCGGCTGGAATGCGAAGAAAACAGGCTGTGAATCAGAGTCTTTGCCACCGAATTTGACATGGTCAAATTGATAGGTGACTTTATTCGCATCCTTGGCATTCAATACAATAGTGCGCAGGAAAATATCCGCCCTATCATCATTGTAGTTAACATCACCACTCTTATCAGCATAGGCCAAGATGCCACTTTGATTGTATTTGGTATCACATTTATTGTCTGGAATCCCGTTTTTTCTGATTTGTACGGGACAGACATAGACAGGGAGATTGAGGCGGACTGCTTCGGCTCGTGCGAAACGCAAGAGGTTTGCCACCTGCTCTGCCTGACTGGCAGCGCGGCGGGAGGCAATCCATTCGCTCATATTAGGAAGGGCGATAGTGGCCATGATGGCGGTAATAGCGATCACGACCAACAATTCGATTAAGGTAAAACCTTTTTGTTGTGCGTACATGAGTAGTAAAAACGTCTAGAGTTAAGTAATGTGTTTTATCATCCGGCTTAGAATGTTTTTATCGCCGGTAATTATGCGGTTTGGCTCATTCTAAACGATATTGGGATGAATTGCCTAATAAAATATGAAATTTGCTTGGTTTTTAGGCTGATTTGTCTCAATCTTCCATCAATGCGGATTCGGGTATGTAGGCTGCATTGTCGAATTTGGTAAATTGTCCCATCCAAGTGAGGAATACTTTCCCGACAGGACCGTTACGGTGTTTACCGATAATACATTCCGCAAGGCCTTTCATGGGCGATTCTTGGTTATAGTATTCGTCGCGGTACATAAACATAATCAGGTCGGCATCCTGCTCGATGGCACCGGACTCCCGCAAGTCGGACATCATTGGGCGCTTGTCGGTACGCTGCTCTACGGTACGGCTCAACTGCGACAAAGCAATAACAGGAACTTGCAACTCCTTCGCCAATGCTTTGAGGGAGCGCGAAATTTCGCCGAGTTCTGAGGCGCGGTTGTCCGAACGGCCTGAGCCTGCCATTAATTGCAGGTAGTCAATCACGATTAAGCCCAATTTTCCGTTGAACTGGCGTGCAAGACGACGGGCGCGGGCGCGCAATTCGAGCGCGGTCAAGCCCGGTGTTTCATCGATATACATAGGCGCATCGGAAAGCTTGACTACTGCTTCATTCAGACGACCCCAGTGTTCATCTTCCAATCTGCCTGTTTTCAAGACGCTCTGATCAAGCCTGCCCACCGAACCCAACATACGCATCACCAGTTGCGCGCCGCCCATCTCCATCGAAAATACGGCGACAGGCAGCTTGCCCTCTACGGCAACATGTTCCGCGATATTGATGGAAAAGGCAGTTTTACCCATAGAGGGACGACCTGCCACAATAATCAAATCACCGGGCTGGAGACCTGAGGTTTTTTTATCCAAGTCGATAAACCCTGTTGACACACCGGTAACTTCATCCGGATTATCGCGTGAATAAAGCATGTCGATGCGCTCGACTACTTCCTTCAAAAGCGCAGGCATTTCGAGAAAACCTTGTTTGGATTTAGCCGTACTTTCCGCAATTTGGAATACCTTGTTTTCCGCTTCATCCAAAAGCTGCCCCGCATCCCTGCCTTGCGGATTGTAGGCACTACGGGCGATTTCGGTCCCGACTTCAGCAAGCTGGCGCATGATAGAACGCTCGCGCACGATTTCGGCATAGCGGCGGATATTCGCAGCAGACGGCGTGTTTTGCGCCAAGGTAATCAGATAATTGAACCCGCCCGCCGCCTCTAGTTCTTCGTTACGCTCCAAACTCTCCTGAACGGTAATCACGTCGGCAGGACGGCTTTCATTAATCAGATTGGCGATGGCGCGGAAAATCAGGCGGTGTTCGTGTCGGTAGAAGTCTTCACCGGTAACCACATCGGCGATTCTGTCCCAAGCCGAATTCTCGAGCAAAAGACCACCCAAAACGGATTGCTCCGCCTCCATCGAATGCGGCGGCAGCGACAACGCGCTGACTTCACGGTCTTCAGACGACGTATCGGGATAATCGTTCATGGCAGTTGCTCTTAGGCTAAAATGGGAATCCGCTATTATAGCGTAGTGGAAATCGGGTTGGCATTACCTTTGTTCTGACTTGCCTACCATCAAAAAATAGATAGGTCGTCTGAAAATGTTCAGACGACCTTTTTGCTATAATTTCCCTTTTTCCCCGAACCGAAACAGGCGGCAATATGGAAGTCATCCAATACCCCGATTCCCCCTTCAAACTCCACCAACCCTTCCCGCCCGCAGGCGACCAGCCTACCGCCATTGCCGGCCTGCTCGAAGGGCTTTCAGACGGCCTGGCCTATCAAACCCTGCTCGGCGTAACCGGTTCGGGCAAAACCTACACCATGGCGAACGTCATCGCGCAAAGCGGCCGCCCC
>CAKARM010000237.1:0-3838 GCA_916720585.1 uncultured Neisseria sp. | reverse complement strand
TGCGGCGGCGTCCGTACCAAAGATTCACTAGGGCGCGGAAGACGACGACGGATGAGTACATCGAAGTCAGGATACCCAGACAGTGTACGACGGCAAAACCGCGGACCGGGCCGGAACCGAATACCAAGAGGGCGATACCGGCAATCAGCGAGGTCAGGTTGGAGTCGACGATGGTTGCCCATGCGTGTTGGAAACCGAGGTTGATTGCCTGTTGCGGCGGCACGCCTTCGCGCAATTCTTCGCGGATACGTTCGTTAATCAATACGTTGGAGTCAATTGCCATACCCAGCGTCAACGCCAATGCGGCAATACCGGGCAGCGTCAGCGTTGCCTGCATGGCAGACAAAATACCGACTAAGAACAAGATGTTGGTACTCAGGGCGATGGTCGAGAAGAAACCCATCAGGCGGTAGTAAACCACCATGAACAAAGCAACGGCGGTAAAGCCCCATAAGGTCGAATGGAAACCTTTTTCAATGTTTTCTTTACCCAAAGACGGACCGATGGTGCGCTCTTCCACGATTTGCATCGGTGCGGCGAGAGAACCGGCACGCAGCAACAAGGAAGTATCATTGGCTTCCGCCTGCGTCATGCTGCCGGAAATTTCCACGCGTCCACCGGTAATAGCGGAACGGATAACCGGTGCGGTAACCACTTCGGATTTGCCTTGGTCGATCAACACCATCGCCATGCGTTTACCGACGTTGGCGGCGGTCAATTCGCCGAAAATACTGCCGCCTGCGCTATCCAAGCTCAGGCTGACGGCAGGCGCACCCATTTGGTCGAAACTGGGTTGCGCGTCATTGATATTGTCGCCTGTCAATTCAACCTGTTTGTTAATCAGCAAGGTTTCAGGATGATCGCCACCACTGGACAACAGCTCGAAACCGCTCGGAACATTGCCTTCCAAAGCCTCGCGCACTTTGACAGGGTCGTCTTCCACCATGCGCACTTCCAAAGTTGCGGTACGGCCGATAATGTCTTTTGCTTTGGCAGTATCTTGTACACCCGGCAACTGCACAACGATGCGGTCGAGGCCGGATTGCTGGATGACAGGCTCAGCCACGCCCAACTCATTGACGCGATTATGCAAAGTGGTGATGTTTTGTTTCACCGCATCGGAGCGTACTTTGTTAATCGCTTCTTCGGATAATGTCAGCGTGATGTTATTGCCGTCGGCGTTCAAATTTGCCTCAGGGAAAAGCTGACGCAGCTTAGGCATGGCTTTCTGTACGTCGGCAGCGTCCTGCATCGGGACAACCAAACCGTTTTCAATCTGACGGATGGTACCGGTACGGATTTTTTCGCGGCGCATTTCGCGGCGGATGTCGCCCGAATAACGTTCAAACGTTTTCTGCATCGCGGCTTTCATGTCCACTTGCATGGTGAAATGCACGCCGCCGCGCAAGTCCAAGCCCAAGAACATCGGGTTGGCGCCGATTTTGGCCATCCATTCGGGACTGTCCGCCAACAGATTGAGTGCGGTAATATAGCCCTCGCCCAAAGTGTTTTCGATGACATCGCGGGCTTTAAGCTGGGTTTCGGTATCTTTGAAACGTACTTTCAGCGAGTTGTTCGCGACAAACATCCCGTCGGTCTGAATACCTGCCTGTTTCAGCGCGGCATCGACTTTAGACTGGGTCTGTTCGTTAATAATGATGGCTTGTCGGTTGGTTGATACCTGCACTGCGGGCGTCTCACCGAAAAGGTTGGGCAGCGAATACACTACGGCAACCAAAATCGAGCACGCAATCAGCAGGTATTTCCATAAAGGATAACGGTTCATGGTAAACCTTCGATTTATTATGAAGACAAACAGCCGCGCTCAGCTTTCCGAGGCGGCTCTTGGCAAAAATACGGATTACTCGGCTTTGGCGGCAATCGCGTTACGTTCCACTTCGACTTCGATTTTTGCACCTTGACCAATGTCCACAGTGAAAAACTGTTCGCCGACTTTGGTAACACGGCCTTTGAAACCCGCTGCCAAAACAACCTTATCGCCGACTTTCAAATCGGCAAGCATGGCTTGGTGTGCTTTGAATTTCTTTTGTTGAGGACGCATGATCAGGAAGTAGAACACCACCATAATCAGCACTAAAGGGGCAAATTGGGCCACAGTTTGATTCATAATTTGTCCGTTTTCTAAGAGATTAAAATTAAGTAAAACACCGCTTGCGGCAGAAAAAGGCATTGGTACAGCCGCAAAATTAAGCTATTCTAAAGGTCGTCTGAAAAATTTCCAAGCCTTTCCCTATTTATTAACCATATTTATCATGTCAGGTCGTCTGAAAATGAAGTTTCAACGACATTTAAAACCTGATTCCTTCCTACCAACGACAAGCCCCGCGCCCTTTTCCTCATGAAAAAACTCATTCGACGACTGCGTACGCGCCTACGCCGCCTCTTGGGTAAAAATGCGCGTACGGTCTGGATTTCTCATCCCGTTTTTGCGCAACACCAACCCGGCGCAGGTCATCCCGACTCGCCCGAACGCACTGCCGTTATCGAGGCGGAGCTCAAACGTCAGGATATTTGGCGGCATCTTCAAACTGCCGAAGCCGAAGAAATCAGCGATACCCGCCTCGCCTTGGTTCACCCGCGCAAATACCTGCGCTCGCTTGAAGCCTGCCAGCCCCAACCGGACAAAATCTACCGCATCGACGGCGATACCGTCATGAGTCATGGTTCGCTCAAAGCTGCCCGTCACGCCGCAGGGGCTGTCGTTCAGGCGGTAGATATGGTGATGAATAAGAAAGCATGGCACGCTTTTTGCGCCGTCCGTCCACCCGGACACCACGCGCACAGCGATAAGGCAGGCGGTTTCTGCCTATTAAACAACGTCGCCGCAGGCGTCATGCACGCCATCGCCGAATATCGACTCCAACGCATCGCCGTCATCGACTTCGACGTCCATTACGGCGACGGCACAGCGGAAATCTTCAAAGATGACCCGCGCGTCCTGTTTATGAACCTTTTTGAAACCGACCTCTTCCCATTTCCCGAAACCAACCATTCCGCCAACGGCGCCAATATGTTGCACCTGCCTTTCGCGTCCAACACCGGCAGCCGCGTCTTCCGCACTACCGTACGCGAAAAATGGTTGAACAAACTGACCGCATTCAAACCCGAACTGGTCTTACTGTCCGCAGGTTTCGACGGACACAAACAAGACGAAACAGGTCGTCTGAATCTGCACGAAGCCGATTTCGCCTGGTTGACCCACAAAATCATCCAAGCTGCATCAAACTGCCCCGGCAAAATCGTCTCCATACTGGAAGGCGGCTACACACTCGAACCTTTGGCAAAATCCGCCGCAGCCCATATCGGTGTCTTAGCAGGATTACCCAAAGCGGACTATGTTGCTGCCTATCAAAAGCATTTGAAACGTGGGCAAAAGAAAGAAAATACAGGCACTGTAAGCACCAAAGGTCGTCTGAAAACAGAAATCAGGTTCTAACTTGGTTTAAGGCACACTTTAGAAATATGAATAAATCGGTCTAATCGATCCGAACGTTCAACGCTTTCGACCTTGACACTAAATCAGATATGGCAAACCAAGAAAAAAACCTCTGTCAGACAGAGGTTTTTTATTTTTTCAGAAACCGGATTATTTCAATTTGGTTTCTTTGTAGATAACGTGTTTACGGGCAACAGGGTCAAATTTTTTGATTTCCAATTTGCCAGGCATAGTGCGTTTGTTTTTGGTAGTGGTGTAGAAGTGACCAGTACCTGCACTTGACTCCAGTTTGATTTTATCGCGCATTGCAGTAATCCTTAATTAACAGTTTAAATTAAGCTTCGCCGCGAGCACGCAAATCAGCCAATACGACATCAATGC
>CAKARM010000236.1:0-3877 GCA_916720585.1 uncultured Neisseria sp. | reverse complement strand
CATGGTTAGACCTTCAAAGTTGAGTATTGTACTATTTTGTTTTTAATTGACTATAATGATAGGTAAGTGAGTTTGCCATAGATAGAGTATTTCTTTTCAGTATCATATTATAAGAGATATTTTAAATAACATAAGTTACTAAAATTTTATGTTCAATACTATTTTCAAAATAAAAAACCTTTCTGATTTTTCCTAGCTTTTACTCAAAATCATAAAGGTTTTGGTCAATTGAAAATTTTTAGCGTATTTTTATGAGTCAAATTCCGTTAACAGACTATTTTTGCAAAGGTCTCTATAATTGAAATTTGACTAAGAACTTCTTTGCCACCAGGTATTACACTTACCAAATTCTTTTTTATATCCCATAATTTTATATGACTACTTCTCTCACGATTGCAATGAGTGTTGCTGAGGCATCGGGTGATCTGCTTGGTGCACATCTTATTAGTGCGATTAAAAAACGTTGTCCTGATGCAAGATTTATTGGTATCGGTGGCGAGCGTATGAAGGCGGAAGGATTTGAAAGTCTTTATGACCAAGAAAAATTGGCAGTACGAGGCTTTGTTGAGGTAGTTAAACGTTTGCCCGAAATCTTGAAAATCCGTAAAGGTCTGGTTAATGACCTTATTCGTATAAAACCGGATGTTTTTGTTGGGATTGATGCACCTGATTTTAATCTTTGGGTGGAAGAGAAACTGAAGAAAACGGGTATTCCAACGGTTCACTATGTCAGCCCTTCTGTTTGGGCGTGGAGGCGTGAACGGGTGAACAAAATCGTTCATCAAGTTAACCGGGTGTTGTGCCTTTTCCCAATGGAACCACAGCTCTATTTAGATGCCGGTGGTAAGGCTGAGTTTGTCGGTCATCCGATGGCTCAAACCATGCCTGTAGATGTTGATCAATCTTCTGCGCGTCGTCAGTTGGGAGTTGCACCGTCTATCCCAGTATTTGCCTTGATGCCCGGTAGTCGTGTTAGCGAAATTGATTACATGGCTCCTGTATTTTTTCAAACCGCATTACTTCTGTTGAAGCGTTACCCACAGGCGCAGTTTCTTATGCCGGTTGCTACACAAGCAACCCGCCGTCGTATATCAAAAATTCTTGCATCTGTGCAATTTTCGGACCTTCCCATTACATTAGTCGATAAACAAGCAGATACTGTTTGTACTGCGGCAGATGTGGTTTTGGTGACCAGCGGGACGGCAACGCTGGAAGTGGCTTTGTGCAAACGTCCTATGGTGATCAGCTATAAGATATCTCCTCTGACTTATGCTTATGTGAAGCGTAAAGTTAAAGTGCCACATGTCGGTTTGCCCAATATTTTGCTGAACAAATGTGCTGTTCCAGAGCTTTTGCAACATGATGCGACGCCTGAAAAACTGGCAGAAGCCATGATTTATTGGTATGAACATCCGGAAGCAGTTGCCCGCTTGAAACAAGATTTTCATGAGCTGCATTTATTATTGAGGAAAGATACCGATACACTGGTGGCAAATGCTGTGTTGGAAGAAGCAGGTTTTTTCAACTCTTAGTTTGACCTGCGATTTGACAAGAGAAAAGAGCGGCAATCAGATTTACAAAAAAGTAATGAAGCAGAAAACGGGTTGCAGTTTAAACATCGCTTTGCCCCAACTTATCTATCCTTCAGTCGGCAAAGATAGCGTTTGCACGGCCTTTGCTATATCATTCCCTTATCTGAAATCAAGGAAAACATCATGTACGAAGTCAACCGCAGCGTCTTCCTGCTCATCCCGCTCGATCCTTTTTGGAACTGGCTGCAAACCCTGCCCGGCAATCATCTTGACGGTTTGACGCTTGAAGATATTCAAGCTGATGCCAATTCTTATCTCGTCCGTCCGTGTGAAACCGCCGACGAAGTATGGGACGAAATCGAAGCGCGGTTTGAAGACATTTTTGCTGCCGAACTTGCTGATTGGTGCGAAGATGAAAGCGAATGGCCTGATTTGAATGCGGATATTTTCAACGAATGGTTCGACATCCAGCTTTCTACCGTTATCACCGACCTCGAGCAAGAACCGCTCGCCCGTGAAGCCTTTCAACCCTTCAATCTGAACTGATGAATATCCGCGTCCGCAATTACCATCTTGACGGCTACGGTCATGTCAACAACGCGCGCTATCTCGAATTTCTCGAAGAAGCGCGCTGGGCGTTTTTTGAGGAACACGGTTTATTGTCCGAAATCGACGGCTTGATGCTGGTGGTTGTCCGCACCGACATCCGTTATCGCCGTGCCGCCGTCGATGGCGACATATTACGCTTTGAAGGTCGTCTGAAAGAGCTGACCTCGCGCCATATTATCCTCACTCAAAACATTGTTTTGCCCAGCGGTAAAAATGCCGTCGAAGCCGAAAGCACTTTGATGGTCGTCAGCGCAGAAAGTGGGCGAAGCATCAGCATTCCCGAACCTCTCTTTACCCTTTTAAAACAATACGCCGAAGCATGAAAAAGCTCATTACCATTGCTGCAGTCGCCATTATCGGCGCGCTGCTTGCCATCGTCCTTATTCCGGATAACAAACCTACTCCCGCATTCTCTTTGTCTGACCTGCAAGGCAAACCGGTGTCCAATGCCGATTTGCAAGGCAAAGTCAGCTTCATCAATTTTTGGTTTCCCTCCTGCCCGGGCTGTGTCAGCGAAATGCCCAAAGTCATCAAAATGTCCAAAGACTATCAAGGAAAAGACTTCCAAGTCCTCGGCATTGCCCAGCCGATAGACCCGCTGGAAAGCGTAAACCAATACGTCAAAGAATACGGCTTGCCTTTTACCGTCATGTTTGATGGAGATAAAACCGCCGCCCAAGCGTTCGGTACGCAGGTTTACCCGACTTCTTTCCTGATCAATAAAAAAGGCGAAATCCTGAAAACCTTTGTCGGAGAACCCGACTTCGCCGCGCTTTATCAGGAAATCGACAAAGAATTGGCGAAGTAATACAGGCTTGAGAGGTTCGTGACTGTTTTCAGACGACCTCTGTTATGAATATATTAAACAATCAACGATATTGTCTGTTGTGGGACTGAGTGAAGGGCAATTTCGGTAAGTAGATTCTGAGCGTCATTGAAAATGGCTTTGAAAAATAAACAATTTCTTTATTTTATTTTTGTCGGCTTTATTTTGAGCGTATTTCAGCTGACATTTGCACAAGGCGTTCCTCAAAAAGGCATGCTGTGGGTTTATTGGGGTAAAAGTTTAGATGGTAATACTCGGAGTCAAAGGGTTTTATATTTTGACTTTATCCCTGAAGACACCAAAATATCGAATCAAAACCGAATCTCCCTTAATTTGAGCAAATCGCAGCAAGCTGTTGTTTTGAAAGAATTGGTGCTTCCGCCGAATTTTTACGTCTATCAGGAAGATTCTGTCAAACAGCCTGCCCAAATTACTATGGGTAAAGTGGGTACGGAAGTCATTTGTGACGGTAAATATTATTCTGCCAAACTTATAAAATTTGAAAAAATCCCAAAAACAACGGCGAAACAAATCCCTGATTCGGGCTGTATTTACTCGTTGATTATGAATAATGATTTCATCGTTAAATCCACAGATAGCCATAAGGTTAACCTCAGGAGCCAACCGGATGCCCATGCCGACATAATCAAACGCTTGGACGACAACGCCATAGTAGAAAAATTGAAAACCGTTCGTAAGGATTGGTACCTCGTTCAATTAAAAGATACGACTACCCAAGGGTATGTTCATAAAAGTCAGTTGGAGCGGGTGGATTAATCAAAAGTTGTCGATATGTCGGCGTAATCAAAAAGGTCGTCTGAAAACCTTGATTCAGTTTTTCAGACGACCTTGCACTTAATATAGTGGATTAACTTTAAACCAGTACGGCGTTGCCTCGCCTTAGCTCAAA
>CAKARM010000235.1:0-3878 GCA_916720585.1 uncultured Neisseria sp. | reverse complement strand
TCCCAAATCGCCAGCACTTCGGCTTCGCTGCGCTTCGTCCCGTCTTTCTTCTCCGTGCCGAACTGCATCATGATGCGCGGGTCGCCGCCGTCGCGCTCCCAAAAGAACATATATTTGTTGCCGCCCCATTTCACCAGTTTTTCCTCGCCGGACATGCCGTTGATGGTACGTTTGCCTTGGCGGATGGTGTGCGTTAGGACTTTAACCATTACACCCCTATCTAAATTAACCTTGCGTTTCAACAGTGTCGCTTCACCTGCTTTCAACACGTCTCCGTGCATGATTTCCAAACTCATATCGTGTTGCTTGGCAAATTCGACGGTGCTATGAACTTCAAACGGTTTTTTGCCGTTATCGGCGATAAAACCGCCTATCAAGCAGATGCCGTGTTTATTTGGTACTTCAAACTCCTGTCTTGTCTTCAAACCGTTGGTGAAATCTTGACGGAATTTTTTCTCCATGGTGTTTATTGCTTCTTTTTCTTGGGCCTTCCAGTTGGCAGGGGCTTTACCGTTTTCGGCGGGAATATAGAAATAGCTGCGTACGATATAGGCGTCATTATTATCCAGCTTGAAATATAAGTCGGCTTCGTAGGGCATACCTCTATTTTTAACGGTAATGCTATCTTCCCAGTCAAAATCATTGCGCGTTACCTGCATCATTGCCCGATCCGGAATCAGGGTGCGGGTATCGACGACAATATCGGTTCCATCATAACCACTACGTTTAAACCTATTGATAGTCCTAACGTTTCTATCCCAATCGTTAAACATAACCATTACGCTCCAGCCGTTGTAATCAAGGTGCGTACTGCCGTGACGGCGTTTGGACGGCAGGCGCAATTGATAGCGGCCGCTGCAATAGGGCTGTTCTGTCCAGTAGGCGGTATCGATGGCGGTTTTGGTGACGGTCGGCGAGGTTTCTGCCGATGGGGACGCGGTAGGCGTGCAGGCAGTGGCTGCGAGTATGAGGGATAGGGCTGTTATGCGGATGGACATGGATAAGCTCCGTATTTGACAAAGGTCGTCTGAAAGTATAGTTTGATTCAGACGACCTTTGTCATAAAACGGGCTTGACGGTATTTATTCAACATAAGCGGAGAAATAAGAGGGAAATGAATCCGACTTTCGCTGAACCGCGTGTTTGGTTTGATCCAATACCGAGAACATGGCAAAACCAACAAAAATCCTGATTGATCAAAATGTTGGTTCCTAATATGAGCATTCGATAGGCAAAAAAATAACCGCTGATAAGCGGTTTTTTGTGGTGCCCAGGGTCGGACTCGAACCGACACACCTTGCGGCGGGGGATTTTGAGTCCCCTGCGTCTACCAATTTCGCCACCTGGGCTGGTGAAGAAGTCGCTATTATAGCGGCGTATTCGGGCTTGTAAAGCAAAATCTTGCCTTGTTTGCAGACATATTGCTTATATTTTTGATTTTTAAAAACATTAAATTTATTTTATTTTGTTCCCGACGCGCCCTACTCTTTCCACTTATATCAAACATCATTCATTTTCAGCCGAAAAACGGCATAAACCGCTATATTAAATGTTGCAAACGCGCTAAGATGGCGGCGTTCGTTTCATTTTTTATTTTCAGACGACGTTCACACACCATACCCGCATTGGAGAATTTTTATGATGCCTACTGCAATCCGTACCGCCATTTTGGGCGCATTCGCCCTTACCGCACTTGCTGCCTGCAAACCTGAAGCCAAAGCACCGGAACAAAATCCCGCGACTGCTTCAGCCGCTTCTTCAACAGCGTCCGCCCCAGCCGCAACGCCTGCTTCTTCTCCTGAAACGACGACCTCGCTTAATGCTGCTGCCGCTCCTAAACCGCAAGGTCCGGGAACGGATATGCGTAAAGAAGACATCGGCGGCGATTTCACGCTGACCGACGGCGACGGCAAGCCGTTCAGCTTAAGCAGCCTGAAAGGCAAAGTCGTGATTCTGTCCTTCGGTTATACGCACTGCCCCGACGTTTGTCCGACCGAATTGCTGACTTACAGCGACACATTGAAACAGCTGGGCGATCAGGCGAAAGATGTGAAAGTAGTGTTCGTCAGCATCGACCCCGAGCGCGACACGCCTGAAGTCATCAGCAAATACGTCAAGCAGTTCAATCCTGAATTTATCGGTCTGACTGCGACAGGCGACCAAAGCCTGCCGGTCATCAAACAGCAATACCGCGTGGTTTCCTCCAAAGTGGTTCAGAAGGAAGACAGCGAAAACTATTTGGTTGACCACTCTTCCGGCGCGTATCTGATCGACAAAAACGGCGAAGTGGCGATTTTCTCGCCTTACGGCAGCGAACCGGCAACCATTGCCGCCGACATCAAGAAACTGCTTTGATCCACATGGGGTCGTCTGAATGCCGGTTGCGGTTTTCAGACGACCTTTTTCCCATCTGAAACATATAGTGGATTAACTAAATCAGGACAAGGCGACGAAGCCGCAGACAGTACAGATAGTACGGAACCGATTCACTTGGTGCTTCAGCACCTTAGAGAATCGTTCTCTTTGAGCTAAGGCGAGGCAACGCCGTACTGGTTTAAAGTTAATCCACTATACAATGGAGAAAGTCAGACCGCCTGCTTGGTACGGGTTAAAAGTCTGACAGCACACAACAACAATGACTGAAAACACACTGACCATCGCCCTGTCCAAAGGACGCATCTTTGAAGAAACGCTGCCGCTTTTGGCGGCGGCGGGCATTGTTCCTGCCGAAGCGCCCGAAAAATCGCGCAAGCTGATTATCGGCACCAACCATGAAAACATCCGCCTCGTCATCGTCCGCGCCACCGACGTGCCGACTTACGTCCAATACGGCGCGGCAGACTTCGGCATTGCGGGCAAAGACGTTTTAATCGAACACGGCGGCAGCGGGCTTTATCAGCCGCTGGATTTGCACATCGCCGAATGCCGCATGATGGTTGCCGTGCGCAAAGGTTTCGACTACGCCGCCGCTTCGCAGCCCGGCAGCCGCCTGCGCATCGCGACGAAATACCCCAACATCGCCGCCGAGCATTTCGCCGGCAAAGGCGTACACGTTGACATCATCAAACTCTACGGCTCGATGGAGCTTGCGCCGCTGGTCGGCCTGAGCGACGCCATCGTCGATTTGGTCTCCACCGGCAACACGCTTAAGGCGAACGGCTTGGAAGCGGTCGAACACGTTGTCGATATTTCCAGCCGTCTGGTGGTCAACAAAGCCGCATTGAAAACGAAACACGCGCTGCTGGAGCCGATTATTCAGGCGTTCGGCAGCGCAGCGAAGGCGGGGTGAGCGTTCATTTGAATGAAGATGCGTTTTCAGACGACCTTAGCCGTTCCTGCCGACAGGTCGTCTGAAAATATCACCGGCAGTAAACTGTATAGGAGAAGTTAAAATGGTTGCAAAAATAAAAAAATTTTCAGATTCAACCCTTTCCGTTTTGAATAACGGCGAGCGTCGGTTTTACGTCTATTGTCTGACCGACCTGAAAAAAGACAAAATCCTCTACATCGGCAAAGGCTGCGACAACCGCATCTTTGAGCATGAACAAGCCGCCCGTTCGCAAGACGGCGAATTCGGCGATATTGACGTACCGGAACGCAAAGCCATCGCCAAATGCAAAAAACTCGGCCGCCATATTATCAGCTACCATTTGACCGAAGCCGAAGCGCAAGCCGCCGAAACTGCCCTGATTCATTTCGTCAAATCCGTTGTCGATAAAAAGTTCAAAAACAAATCTGCCGGATGCGGCGCAGGCGGCATCAGCGCGGAAGAACTCGACGAACGCTTCAAATTCACGCCCTGCCCGCTTGACGACCTAAATCCCGACGGACTGGTTCTTGCCGTCAAAATCCAAGACGCTTTGGACTTGGATACCGAC
>CAKARM010000234.1:0-3881 GCA_916720585.1 uncultured Neisseria sp. | reverse complement strand
AAGGCGACGAAGCCGCAGACAGTACAGATAGTACGACAAGGCGAGGTAACGCCGTACTGGTTTAAAGTTAATCCACTATAAGCATCAGGAATGCAGGCAGATTCAGTGTTGCTCCTTATGCTGCCGCTTCGAGTTTTTCGACCATGCCGACGCCGACACCGCAGATGCCGACGTGCACCGCCACTACCGGCGATACGGGAACGCCATCATCCAAGCAGATACCGGTCCGCTTGAAGAAGCGTTCCGCAAATATCCGATACCGGTCGCGTTCGCCCGTATAAAGACCGCCGAGGATAAATTGTTCCCTGTTTTTGCCTTGCATCAGTTTCAACACTTGGTCGATGATGGCATCAAACATTTTTTCATCATCGGAAGTGGATTCGACCCGGCACAACTGATCTTGCGAAAAGCGCAATACGGCGCGCAGCCCCAACCAGTCGCACAACGAAGCGCCCAATCTTGCCATCGTGCCGCTGCCGACAAGGGATTTGATTGTGGACAGTCCGAAAATGATGTTGCAACGTTCTTTTAAACCTTCCAAGTACGCAACGATTTCCGTCGGCGTTTTTCCTTCGCGCAACAGGCGATCTGCTTCCAAAGCAAAAAAGCCTTCGGGCATGCAGCATGTCCCTGTATCGACGACATGGACTTTCAACTGCGGAACCTGCTCGGCAACTTGACGCACCATATCGGCAGAATCACTTAATTTGTGGCTCAACGTCGTCACAATGGCTTCGTGATAACCCTGACCGACCAAATATTGAAAAGTCCTCAATAAATCTTCAGACGACGGCGGTGTTGTAGAAACATCGCTGTCCAAATGCTCGCGGCGCCAATTGCAATATTCTTCATTGCTGATTTCCAGTCCGTCAGCAAACTCTTGTTGTTCCATAAATACATTCAGATGCAGAATCTGAATCGGGCTGTCCCGATCGAGTATGCCCGACAAAGAGCCACTCGACGTAGACAATACCGCGCAACGATATAAGGCATAAGAGCCTGCCATAAACTGCTCCCTTGTGCATCAAACAATGCAAAATCTCAAATAAATAAAGGACCATCTAAGCGGTCTATTTTAATGATAAACGGTATGTAAATTTTTGTCTACATATTAATAGTTTTGAGCATTATTTTGAAACTAAACACTATATTCTAAAATAATAGTTATCATTCATTGCCATATGGTTTTTATACCTCCTTTTGAACACCTGCGTTTACATATCGTTTACAATACAGCTACTTCTCAACCAAAAGACCACCCATGCCGAAAATCACCCTGATTGCCGCCTGCGCGCCCGACCGCTGCATAGGCATCAACAACACCATGCCTTGGCACTTGCCCGAGGACTTCGCATTTTTCAAATCCTATACCCTCGACAAACCCGTCGTGATGGGGCGGAAAACTTGGGAATCCCTGCCCCGCAAGCCGCTGCCTGACCGCCGCAATATCGTCATCAGCCGTCAGGCAGATTATCCGGCAGAAGGCGCGGAAACCGTTGGCAGCCTTGAAGAAGCTTTGGCATTATGTGCCGCTGCGGAAGAAGTCATCATCATGGGCGGCGCACAAATCTATGCCCAAGCCCTGCCGCTTGCCAGCGATTTGCGGATTACCGAAGTGGCATTAGACGTCCAAGGCGATGCGTTTTTCCCCGAATTTTCGCCATCAGAATGGCGCGAAGCCGCCCGCGAAATCCACACCTCCGCCAACGGCACAGGCTACGCGTTCGTCCATTACACCCGCATCCGATAAACAAAACAGGCGGTTTGCCGTCAAACTATCCACCAGTGATGCGATGAATCAATAAAATCACAAAGGTCGTCTGAAAAACAGTTTTCAGACGACCTTTTGATTATCAAACAAGCCGATACATTGAATTAAATTAAGCCAGCCGTAGCGTGGGCTTCGCCCGCGAATCTGCCGATCAAATTCTGATTCGGACAATCAACCAAGCCGTTTTTCGTGGGCAAAGACGCTACAATCTAAAATCACAAAGGTCGTCTGAAAAACAGTTTTCAGACGACCTTTGTGATTCTCAAACAGCCGATATAGCGAATTAAATTAAGCCAACCGTAGCGTGGGCTTCGCCCGCGAATCTGCCGATCAAATCCCGAACCGGACAATCGTCCAAGCCGTTTTCCGTGGGCAAAGCCCACGCTACAATCCGCATCCAGTATCAGCGGCGTACCGTTATTCCCCAACCCGCCTACCAAGTCGAATAAGGATGCTTGCTCAAATACGCATTGGTAAATTTTCCTTCCGACGTAATCTCCGCGCCCAACCAGTCCGGTTTTTCAAACGGCGCATCTTCCGCAGGCAGCTCGACCTCCGCCACCACCAAAGGCGCGTTGTCGCCGAAATACTCGTCGATTTCAAACACAAAGCCCTTAAATTCCACCCGATAACGGTGTTTTTCCATCTTAAACGGACACATCGTCTCCATCATCTGCCGCGCGTGCGCCAAAGGAATTTCGTATTCAAACTCGCTGCGGCTGACATCCGAAATATAGCCTTTCAAAGTCAGCCAAGCCTTGTCGTCAATAATGCGTACGCGGATGGTGCGCTCTTTTTCCACGCTCAAATAGCCCTGCCGCAACACTTGCGGCGCAGAGGCTTCGCGCTTCCAATCATCGTTTTTCAACAGGAAGCGGCGTTCGATTTCAATAGTCATCTGTTTGATTCCAATATAAAAGAAGGTCGTCTGAAAACAGGTTTTGCAGGTTTCGCACACACCTTAAAACGGCTTGAACACCACCATATACAAAGCGACAACCATCATCAATACAGGCACTTCGTTAAACACCCTGTACCACTTGTGCGAATGCGTATTGCGTTTTTCCTCAAAGCCGCGAAGCAGCGCGCCGCAATAAAATTGATAAGCCAAAAGCAGCAGGCCCATCAACAGCTTCACATGCAGCCAGCCCTGCCCCCACCAGCCCGTCACAAACGGAATCACCATGCCGCACACCAGCGTCCCGAACCCCAACGGCGACATAAACTTATACAGCCGCCGCGCCATCGCCAAGAGCCGCTCATATTCCACCGGCTGCTCCGCCGCTTCGACCTGCGCCAGATTCACAAAAATCCGCGGCAGGTAAAACAGCCCGGCGAACCACGAAATCACAAAAAACACATGCAAGAGCTTAAACCACAAATACATTTTCAGACGACCTCACGCTCGAAAACGCGTATTTTACCCGCCAAACCGCAGCGGCTGTTTTCTTTATGTCAACGACTGTCTGTTTTACGCCCGAAAAATTGTAAATCACGTCATAATTTCGAACAGTTGATATGCAATAAAATTAAACTTTGTTAAAATGCACATGTAATTAAAACCAATAGCCGCCCTACCTCGCGGAACAAACACAAAACGGAAAGAAAACATGATTAAGCAATTTGAAATCAGCACCAGCGTTCAAAAACAACTCGGCGACTACCTCGCCGCCAACCAGACCGACCTCAAAACCGCCATGGCGGACGAAACCCGCAACGGCGAAGTCGCCGCCATCATCCATGCCGGCCTGCCCATGATGGTGCGCAAAATCTATTCTCTGGAAAAAATGAAAAACTTCTTCTGGACGAAAAAAGAGCTGATGGTCGAATTCGTCGCCATGCGCCTTGCCGCCGCCGAAAAGAAAAACGCGAAGAAAAAACGCTGATTCCTTCCTTTCGGAAAAAATACATCAAAAGGTCGTCTGAAAACCGACATCAAGGTTTTCAGACGACCTTTATCATTGTGAAATCACTATATAATACCGTCCATCAAACTTCCCGATACGAGCCAGCCATGTCCGCATCCCAACCCACCATCGCCGCCATCGCCACCGCCCCCGGACGCGGCGGCGTCGGCGTGATCCGTCTTTCCGGCAAAAACCTGCTGCCT
>CAKARM010000233.1:0-3905 GCA_916720585.1 uncultured Neisseria sp. | reverse complement strand
CTTTGAGCTAAGGCGAGACAACGCCGTACTGGTTTAAAGTTAATCCACTATAAAAACAAAAATAGGTCGTCTGAAAACTCAAACTACGGAAAATATATGCGTTCACGAATCAAGCAAGGGGCACTTATCGTCGCATCCTCCCTCATTTTGGGCTTATCCCTCCACACCGCAGCAGCCGTCTTCAGCTGCCATTCTGGTAACAGCAAAACCTACACATCCGAACCATCTGGAAACTGCACAGGCGCGGATCTGCCCAAAATCAGCAGCCACCAAGGCGGTGCATACCGTCTGAAAATCAACAAATTAAGTAGCGATACCGAAGAAAAGGCGGCCAAGCCCAAGAAGGCGCGTTCAAAAGAAAAATCGCGGGAAAAGGCGCAAGAGCAAGAGACAAAGAGCAAAAACCCCAAATCACGCGCCAAAAAATCGGATAAAGCCGCAAAAACGTCGTCTGAAAACGAGTGAGGCAATTTTCGCTAAAACGAATAAGACGGTTTGGTTTGAAATTAAAAAAGTCAGCCGTCCTATTTGAGAGAATATGCTGGCATTGTTATACTATTACAGTTGAATGCAATATCTATCGAACAATTACTTATTTCACATTACGACCTTACCATGAAACAATCATTCCACGCATTGGCAGCTTCATTGCTGATGTTTGCCGCCGCATCAGGCGCACAAGCTTCCTCTAAAATCTATACCTGCACAGTCAACGGCGAAGTCGTCTATACTTCCCGCCCATCCGGAAACTGCCATTCGGCAGATTTACCGACCATCGGCAAATACAGCAGCACGCGCTACGATGCTCCCGCTTTAGAAATGCCCGAGCCTGCTGCCGAAGCTCCGTCAAAACGAGCCGGCAACGCAAAACCTGCCCCTAAAAATACCGCTAAGGCAAATCCCGCACCTGCACCCATCCGTCCAGCTCCTGAAGTCGCAGCAACGCCTGCGCCCAAATCTTCCGGCAGTGCTAGCCGCCGTTCGATTTTGGAAACAGAGTTGAGCAACGAGCGTAAAGCGCTGGGCGAAGCGCAAAAATCTCTGGCGCAAGCCCGTGTAGCCAAAGGTGGTCATGTCAACCAACAGGAAATCAACAGCCTGCAAAGCGCGGTACTCGACCGCCAGCAAAACATCCAAGCCCTGCAAAGGGAATTGAGTCGGATGTAGGCTGTTCCCGCCTTCTTTACCTGCCTTTCTTGGTTTTACATTACGTTAAATATTTCTAAAATATAAAGTTTTACAATTAACCTTTAAAACTTTTAGAAATAGGTACGTATATGGCATCCTATTTGTCCGCTTTTGTACTGGCTGCACCTATGGTGCTTGCCGCCCCGTATGTTGCCGCTGCACATCCTGCACAAGAGCAGATGCAGCAAAATATCGATACTGTTTTGAAAATCGCACGCAATACTTCCTTGAGCGAGCCGCAGCGTGTCAAACAAATACAGCAGTATGCCGACCGTTATTTGGATTATGAACGCATTTCCGCTTTGGCTGTCGGCGCGCCTTGGCGCAATTTCTCAGCACAGCAGAAAACAGATTTTATTCAGGCATTCAAAGAGATGGTGGTTTCGATGTATTCCCATTCCGCTTTAGTGGGCGCTGCCGATGCGAAGGTTAAATTGCTGCCTAAAATGACTGAAAACGGCAATAAGTTTGATGTGTTTTCGGAACTTCAAACGAAGAGCGGTAAGAAATACGAAGTGGCGTATCAGCTTTATCGGGTAGGTTCTGCTTATAAAATCTACAATTTCCGTTTGGATGGCACAAGCTTGGTAACGGTATACCGCAATCAATTCAATGAGTTGATCAAACAAAAAGGTATTGACGGTACTATTGCCGTCGTTAAAGCCAAAGGTTTGAAAAAGCAATAATTTGATTGATAATTTTCCTGTTTTCTCAAGAGAAGGATTGGGATAGCTGTCTCATTTGAGGATAAGGGATATTATAGTGGATTAAATTTAAATCAGGACAAGGTGACGAAGCCGCAGACAGTACAGATAGTACGGAACCGATTCACTTGGTGCTTCAGCACCTTAGAGAATCGTTCTCTTTGAGCTAAGGCGAGGCAACGCCGTACTGGTTTAAAGTTAATCCACTATAGTAAAGCACAGAATGGATGGATTCTGTGCTATTTCTATGGCTTGTGATATTCAGATTAAGACCAAATTACAACGTTACATCCTGATCTATTTGCGCCACGTTTATCAAGCCATCAAGTGTTTGCTCATTTGCGGAACGCTGTTGTCCTCAAATTTAATCAGGCTGGCTTTCGCGTGATAACCCAATACTTTGGCAACAAGTCCACTCATGGTTTTTCTCAACATGCGGTTGTAGCGTTCTGCTGAGCGATTGTAGGCGCGTCGCGCAGATACAACATCAGTTTCGGCGGCGTCCAGCATTTCAAGCTGGCTTTTCAGACCTTGATCTGGGCGTTGTTTCAGGCTTTTTTCTAAAACTTCTTGCAGGGCGCGGAGTGAGTTGTTCAAGCTTGCTTCCGCGTTGCACAAGCGCGAAAGGGATTCAGGTGAAAATGATTTGGATGCTTGGGTCAATACGGCTTCAGCATCGCCACATGAGGATAATAAATTGCTGTCAACATTGTCGTCTTCGCGCCCAAGGTAAATTTTTGAAGCATCCAAAACATGTCTGACTGCCTGATGGCGGCATGCTAGGACGATACGGAGTGCAACAAAAGATTCTTGATAATCTCTTTTGCAACGGTCTAATTTTTGTTTGAAGTTGAGCAGTAATACGGTCAGTATTACGGCGATGAAGATAAGACTGATGATTCCCATAGCGTGCATCCTTATTGTTTGTTGCTGTAATGTGTTGTTTGATATAGTGGATTAACTTTAAACCAGTACGGCGTTGCCTCGCCTTAGCTCAAAGAGAACGATTCTCTAAGGTGCTGAAGCACCAAGTGAATCGGTTCCGTACTATCTGTACTGTCTGTGGCTTCGTCGCCTTGTCCTGATTTAAATTTAATCCACTATATATGCGGATTTTGCTGTTTGTGAGTAGATACAGTTAGCCGCTGTTTTAATTTAGTTTCGTGTAATTATACCCCAAATAAATTATTTTGCCCATTAGTCATAAAAGATTATTGTGGAAGACAATAGGGAGGATAGGCTACAGAGGCTCTGTTTGATGGAAAAATGAAATATTAATTTGGCAAAAAGGTCGTCTGAAAATTTTCAGACGACCTTTTGATTACGCTAGTTCAAACTTATTTGGCCAATTCGGCACGCAGTTTGTGGGTAACGTTCATCATCACTTGGAGTTGTTCCAGAGTTTCTTTCCAACCGCGTGTTTTCAGACCGCAGTCCGGGTTCACCCACAGGCGTTCAACCGGTACGACTTCGATGGCTTTGCGCAACAGGTGTTCCACTTCGGCTTCTGTCGGTACGCGCGGGCTGTGGATGTCGTAAACGCCCGGACCAATGTCATTCGGGTATTTGAATTCGCCGAACGCGGTCAAGAGTTCCATGTCGGAACGTGAAGTCTCGATAGTGATGACGTCGGCGTCCATAGCTGCGATGGCGGGCAGGATGTCGTTGAACTCGGAGTAGCACATATGGGTGTGGATTTGTGTGCTGTCTTCGCAACCGCTGGAGGACAGGCGGAAGGATTCGCCGGCCCAGTTCAGGTAGGCATCCCAATCGGCGCGTTTCAAAGGCAGGCCTTCACGGATGGCAGGTTCGTCGATTTGGATGACTTTGATGCCTGCTTTTTCCAGATCCAATACTTCGTCGTTCAGAGCCAGTGCGATTTGTTTGCACACGGTAGCGCGTGGAATGTCGTTACGGACGAAAGACCATTGCAGGATGGTTACGGGGCCGGTCAACATGCCTTTCATCGGGCGTTTGGTCAGGCTTTGTGCGTAAGTAGACCAAGCAACAGTC
>CAKARM010000232.1:0-3914 GCA_916720585.1 uncultured Neisseria sp. | reverse complement strand
TTGGAGAAATCAAATTCGTTCAGCTCATAGAGCCACCCTCTCCCCAACCCTCTCCCGCCGGACGGGAGAGGGGGCAGGTTGCAGCAGATGTGGAAAAGCATGGGAGGAGATAGTGGCAGGTGGGGTGTTTGCTGTTATTAAAACTTATTGAATGAGGTCGTCTGAAACCTCATAAATCGTAATTTTCAGATGACCTCTTTGCCGTATCAGCAATTCTGTTCCTTCCCCCGTCCGGCGGGGGAAGGTTAGGATGGGGGTGGCTTTGTGGTTTGGGGAAAAAATCAAATTTGTGCAGCTCATCGAACCACCCTCTCCCCAGTCCTCTCCCGCCGGACGGGAGAGGGGGCAGGTTACGGCAGATGTGGAAAAGTATGGAAGGGGATAGCGGCGGATGTGAGATGGTTGCTGTTATTTGAACTTATTGAATGAGGTCGTCTGAAATCTAAAATCCTTATTTTCAGACGACCTCTTTATGTTCCCATCCATCCAATAAAACGCTTCAAAACTGTTTCTTCACGCCCAGCATGATTTCGTTTTGGCGGTAGCGGTAGAACACGGAATTGCTTTTGACGGTGGTGTGTTTGAAGCGCAGTTCGGGGTAGAAGCCGCCGATGTGCCATTGTCTGAAGCCTGCGGCGGCGAGCCAGACGGTTTGGCGGTCGCTGCGTCTTTGTCCGTCTGCGGCGATGCCTGCGCGGTCGTAGAGGTTGCGCCGTTTCATGACGAGGGCGTTGAGGTAGGCGCCGTTGTCAAACAGGGTGTATAAGCCTGTGCGGAGGGTGTATTCGCGGTGGTCGGATGTGTCGCCGTTGTATGTGCGGCGGGTGTAGTCGGAGCCTGCGAACACGCCGGTTTTCGGGGTCAGGGCGTATTCTGCGCCTAAGCCTGTGCGGTATTCGGTGTAGTCGGCGGCGTAGGTTTTTGCGGTGCCGCTGTGGCGGTAGCGTTTGCCCGACCAGTCGGCGTTGACCTGCCATTTGGGGTTGATGGTATGCGTCCACGAGGTTTCGGCGCCGTAGGCGTTGTAGTAGGTGTGGCGGTTGCGCCGTTCGTGTTCGTAAACGGGCATCAGCGAGAGGCGGCTTTGGGCGTCGGCGTATTCGTAACCGGCAGACAGTGTGCCGGTTTGGCTGCCGTAGTCGGACAAGGCGGCGTCTGTGTCTTTGCGGCGGTAGTGCGTGCCGTAGGCGAGGAGGTTGGTTTTGAGGCTGTGGTGTCCTTTGACGGGGGTGATTTTGCCTGCGCTCAGGCTGTAATTCCATACGGGGGAACGGATGGGGTCGGGCAGGTTTTGGTAGGCGAGGCATTGGCCGTCAAGCGGCAGGATGCAGCGGACGGAGCCGTCGGATTGGTTGATGTTGCTGTTGTAGCCGTAAGCGATGCCGATTTGTCCGTGCCAGCGGCTGCGTTTGTCGATTTCGCCGAGGTATTGTCCGATCAGGGTGCGGGTTTCTTCGGGAATATCGGCGGCTTGGGCGCGGGCGAATGCGCTTCGGGCTTCGCGGTTTTGGTTGTCTTCGGTATAAAGGCGCGCGGTTTCGAGCAGGATGCGCGGGTTGGCGGGGTCGAGTGCTTCTGCCGATTGCAGGTTCCGTAAGGCTTCGGCGAGGTGTCCTTCGGCGCGTTGTTTCAAACCGAGCACCAATTTGGGCAGGGCGGGATTGTGGCCGGGCAGGGCGGCGTAGCGCGTGGCGAAGCGTTCTGCCTTTTTCCATTGGCGTTCGTTAATGGCATGATAAATCGCGCTTTCCAGCTCTTCGGTATTGTTGCCTACGGTGTAAATCTGACCGCCGATACGGATGTATGCGTCGTCGTTTTCGATATCGCCTGCGGGTGTGTCGCCGTCCAGCCAGCCGCTTTCCCGATATTGCTGCTGCACGCGCCCGTTTTCTTCGGACAGGCGGCGCAGGTCGTCGCTGTCTGCGTGGGCGGACAGGGGCAGCAGGGCGAGCAGGAGGAGGCAGGATTTGTTCATTCGTTTTCTTTCGGGCTGGTGTGTGGTGGGCAAATTTCGGACGAGGTGGGTTTGCGGCGAAGAGGGAGCGGTCGTCTGAAAAGATGCGATTTTGAATATTGCTTTGTTTTTTAGTCTGTTTCCGTTTTCAGACGACCCTTGAGGTAAGGAGAAGCACAAAAGGTCGTCTGAAAACGGAAGCCGCAGAAATCCGTCCGCAGCTTGCCATAAAACGGGGAAAGCACGGCAATCCCGGCCTTCCCCGTTGTTCTATCGACGGTTTATTGTTTTACACCGCCGAAGGAGATGTCATCGGCGCGGCTTTCCGTACCACGGGTAGCAATACCCGCCAATGCGGCGGCATTTTGACCGTAGAACTGACCTTTGATGCCTTCGCGGTTGCGAGCGGCATCAGAGGCAAAAGTACCGTTGCGGTTGTCGATTTTTACGCCGGCAAAGTCCAGAGTGTCGGTATGGCGCGCCAGTTTGCCGGTCATGCTGCCGCTGTCGCCCGAACCGAAATAGGCTTTGACGGTACCGGTATAGATATCGCGTTCGCCGGCTTTATGACCGTTGACACCGACTACGTTGTAAGTTGCAGTCGCCAAGCCTTTGGTGCTGCCGGTTGGGTTTTTGCCATAGAACCAGGCAGGATGCGCGTTGCCTTTGACATGCGCAGTAGCGGCGGCTTCTGAAGCAGGCGCCCATTCGCCGAAGAATACATTGCCCGAAGCGGTCGGGATTTTGCCGACGGTCAGCAAGCCTTTTCCTTTGCCGTCTTCAGTGTTCAGGCTGAACAGCTCGATCTGATTGATGCGGCGTTCGCGGATGACGCGCTCGCCCTTGCCTTCGATTCTGTCGATAACAAACAGGATTTCTTTGTTTTTCAGGTTGTCGGCATCAGCAACGCGGACGGAATTTTTGACTGTGTATTGAGGTTTTGCTACTGCGTTGTTTGGATTGTAGGCAGGAGGTGCGTCGGCTGTGGTCATGACGCCGACAGGTGTTGTCGAAGTACGTTTGCCATAAATTGGCTCAGAGTAAGGGAAGTTACCATTGTTGACGACAGGTTTAGACGGAGGAGGTGCAATCGGTTTGCCGATAGGGCGGGCAGGAGGTTGGGAGGCTGTGCTCATCACACCGCTGTCCGGTATCGAAACATTGCCGCCGATTGGCATGGAGTAAGGAAAGTTGCCATTGTTGCCGACAGGTTTGGATGGAGGAGGCGCAGTCGGTTTGACCGGACGTGCAGGAGGCAGGGTCGCGCCCGCCAGCGTCATCACGTCGTCGTGTGCTTTCAAATAAGGTTTGCCGTCATTGGCTGCGTTGGGGTTGATGGGCATGGAGTAAGGGAAATCTTGGTTAGCCAATGGCGCACGTTGTGGGGGAGGCGCAGTCGGTTTGACCGGACGTGCAGGAGGCAGGGTCGCACCCGCCAGCGTCATTACGTCGTCGTGTGCTTTCAAATAAGGTTTGCCGTCGCGCGCTGCGTTAGGATTAATCGGCATGGAATAGGGGAAATTGTGATTGTCCAAAGTGCTGCGTGCGGGAGCAGAGGTGGGGTGGGAAGCGTCATATGCAAACGCAGAATGCGCTGTGATAACCGCCGTCGCTGCAAAACAGGTTTTTAGAATAGAGGAAGTTATTTTTTTCATAGCAATACTCTTGTCGATAATTAATTAGGATATTGTCTGTATACGTGCAACAATAAACTGCTTGATGAAACAAGCCGATACATACAGGGGAGGCGAGGATAGCATGACAAGGGGGAAATGTAAAAAATTACTGTGGGATTATGAATATAAACTGATATTACTCAATTAGATTAAATTTAATAGGGCGATTTGCCCATGACTTGATGAGTGTCGGAGGATTAAAATAGAAAATGCCCGCTTACTGACATTCATTATAGTGGATTAACTTTAAATCAGGACAAGGCGACGAAGCCGCAGACAGTACA
>CAKARM010000231.1:0-3921 GCA_916720585.1 uncultured Neisseria sp. | reverse complement strand
TGTACTGTCTGCGGCTTCGTCGCCTTGTCCTGATTTAAATTTAATCCACTATACAGACTGAAAAAAGAGTCAGGCTTGATTTTCAGACGACCTTTTCTTGCTACAATCCGTTTTTTCTCGTTGCCATTATCATGAAAACCAGCGTCTGCCTCTCCCTATTGTTCCTGCTCGCCGCCTGTCATCCCAATGCCGAAGTCGCCGATACCGCCGCGCCGACTGCGCGCAAGCCTTCTTATTTTGAGTCCGACAAACGCCAAGCCGCCACGCCGGTCAAAACGCAGACCCCCGCGCTGCCCGCCATCCGCAGCCGCGCCGATTTCGACCTGCTTTCGCGCGTTTACGAACAAGACAGCGAATACGAAATCCCGCATATCCTCTTCCTTATCGACCGCGAAGACAACAACCGCACCGACTACATCAACACGCCGAAATACCGCCTGCACGAAACCTATCTCGCCGAGATTTTGAAGCCGATGCCGACGCGCAAAGAATTGTTCGAACAATACCGCAGCCCGAACCGCCGCTTCCTGTTCGGCACTATCAGTTGGCAGAACAGCACTCAAGAATACGTTTACGAATTTTGGGAAGGCGACAAAATCACGCCCGAATTGCTGAAATTGGCAGAAGGTCGTCTGAAAGACAGTTTCTTCGCCCCGCTGCGCTACAAAACCAATTCCCTGTGGCAGGAAACTGTTGCTGCGCAAAGCAAAGTCCCCTTTGTAACCCAAGAAAGCCTGATACAGAATTTCCCTTATCTGCCGTTGCATAGGGGGAAAGCGGTAGGCACATTGCGCGTCATCACTCAGGAAGACGACCTTTACGATGTCGGTGCGGACGACATCATCATCTTGAAAGAAGTGCCGCTGGTGTTGCCGCCCGTAGCAGGCATCATCAGCGAAAAACCGTCCACCGCGTTGTCGCATGTGAACGTCTTGGCGCGCGGCTGGGGCATTCCCAACATCTACCTCAAAGACGCAGAAAAAATCCTCGCGCCCTATATCGGCCGCCGTATCGAATTGGCAGCAGACGCAAAACAATACCGGGTCGCCCAAACCAACCGAAACACAGCCGCCAAAACCTTTTCAGACGACCTCTACCTGCCGCAGCCAGACACTGCCGATTACAGCCTGCGGCCGCTTGCCAACTTGCGCCGTGAAGACAGCCGTTACTGCGGCAGCAAAGCCGCCAACCTCGGCCATATCCGCGCCCATATAGCAGGCAGCAACGTCCCCGACGGATTCTGCATCCCCTTCGCCTACTACCGCGCCATGATGGACAAACTCGGCATCAACGCGGCAACACTGGCGCAAATTGAAACACAAAGCGGCGGCGACAACCGCAAACGCCGCACCGCCCTGCTCGCCTTGCAGAAAAAAATCACCGATGCCGAAATCCCGTCCGAATGGAAACGCACATGGGCGGAACAATGGCGCAGCCAGTTAAACAGCAAAGGCGTGTTCGTCCGCAGCTCGTCCAATTCCGAAGACCTGCCGAATTTCAGCGGCGCAGGACTGTACACCACCGTGCCGAACGTAACCGGCGAAAACGCGCTGGCAGAAGCAGTGAAACAGTCTTGGGCTTCCGTCTTCAATTACAGCGCGTACGAAGCCCGCCGCATCGCCGGACTGCCGCACGACAGCGTGAAAATGAGCGTCTTCGTCCAGCAAAGCATCAATGCCGACCTCTCCGGCGTACTCGTTACCGTCAATCCCTACGATACCGCGCAGAAAAACACTTCCTACATCGCCGCCAAACGCGGTCTGGGCATTCGCGTGGTCGAAGGAAAACGGGTGGCGGAACAAGCCGTTTACAACCGCCGCAACGACGCCGTACAACGCCTCAGCTCCTCCAACGAAACCACCGCGCTGCAACTGGATGAAAACGGCGGCGTCAGGGAAGTACCGATCACCGGCGGCAACGTCATGAATCATGACCAAATCCGCCGCCTCGACCAAGCCGGACAGCAAATCAAACAGCTTTTCGGCAACGGCGAACAAGACATCGAATGGGCTTTCGCAGGCGGTAAACTCGTCATCCTTCAGGCAAGGCCTTATTTAAACGGCAGACGGTAAAATGAGAAAGGGAAGAGGTCGTCTGAAAACGCAGCTTCAATGAAGTTCAAAACCAAAATCAGTCCAGCAAAGGAAACATCATGAGTTATCAGGATTTTATCAGCCAAACCGAAGCACAATACGGCATCTCCCTGCCCAACCTATACAAACGCCTCGCTGCCGATGGTATGTTGGACTGGGGAGAGGCTGGCAGAAACTGGTATAGCGACACTTTCCCCAAGTTGCTCGAGCATCCGCCCTTACTGCTGGTTGGCTCGGAATTTGAACTGCCTCATGCCGACGAATTGCAGGGAATCAACGAACAGCTATGCGACGACAGTGAATGGATGAGTTTGAAACCCGAATACCGTGGCAAACTCATTGCCTTTGCCGGAGCGGGCAACGGCGATTATTACGCATTCGACTACCGCCAAGAAGGCGAACCATATATCACACGCCTGTATCACGACGACGACTTCAGCGTAGTAGAAGCCGCAAACTTAGCAGACTTCATCTTCCGCAGGCTGCTCCAAGCCCAAGCGGACTATTTCCCCGAAGAAGATACCTCTCCCGAAGACTACCGCAGACAACTGTTTGCCCAATTGGAAAGCCACCGCCCCTACCTCTCCGCCGAACAATATGAATTCCTCCGACGAACCTATCAAAAACCCTATCAAAAAGACCGATGGGGCGGATTGTTCATGTTGAGCGATGAAGAAACCAGCGCCGCCGAACAACAGTTCATCTCATGCGAACGGCTGGATGAAGAATTCGAACCTTTCGACTATGACTAGCGGGTATATTGGTTTCGGTTTAAATCAGGATAAAAATACTAAAGAAAAAAGATGTAAGAAAATACCGCATTGTTTACATAACAGGCGTAGGTTGAAGTGGAAATCCAACTTTCACAAAGGTCGTCTGAAAGTTTTCAGACGACCTTTGCTTCGTATTCGTTACAATAGCTGTTTTGCTTACTTGGAATTTCTATGTACATAAAACTATTTTCTGCATTGTCAATTTTGTTATTTACATTTAATTGTAATGCTTTTTCCAAAGCCCCTGATGCAGATGGTGTAGTTAGCATCAGGATGATAGATAATACTCCGTGTCTTTATATTGACAGACCTGACTTGATTGGCGCGTATTTCATAGATATATCTCAAGTTTTTTCAGAAAATATGGATAGCATGTTCTATGAGGCAACATTTGAAGAAAATTACCCGACTAAAGAAAAATGTATTATGTTGAATTCTTCAAACTTTCCAAATCTAAAATTAGAAGATAGGCAAGTTTATGCAATTAGGCTTCGCCCTAATCCAAATAAAAATGAACAATTAAGGATAGAGCCGAATTTCACTGGTTTTGGAGATACAATTTGCCTTAAAAAAGATCAAAATGGTCATTTTAGGGTTCAAGATTACACTAGAGGTCAATGTGTAGATAGGGTTCCTAACCAATCTGAACAGAAATCTTTAAAGGAAAATAAAGGAAGTTGGTTTGTTCGGTTCATTGAGTGGTTAAAAAGTTTACTATCATGATTCTGTTATCTTAGATTATACAAGTATAGATTAGGCTAAAAACCAAGCATCTATCAAGGTCGTCTGAAACTCAACTTTCAGACGACCTTCTTTAGTCCCAAATCTATTCACCCATCACTTTCAAAAACCATTCATACGACATTTTTTACCGCTTGTCATTAATCATTTGTCTTGCCTGTCTTTTTGATTTATGTTTAAACTTTCATCATAAATCCTCCAGATCGTCATGACTGCCCGCCAATCCTACCACCTGACCTTCGCCCGGTTCTCCCCATCACTCTCCGTCAAATCCTTCACCGCCTCCGAAGCCGCCAACACCGCCTACCGCGTCG
>CAKARM010000230.1:0-3934 GCA_916720585.1 uncultured Neisseria sp. | reverse complement strand
TCTTTGAGCTAAGGCGAGGCAACGCCGTACTGGTTTAAAGTTAATCCACTATATGCACGAACCGACAAGCCCAAAGCACAATAATCAGACGGCTTTTAAGGATTTTTATCCGGTTTCGCTATATAATCAGAGCCTAATACTCCGTATTCAGATGAGAAAGCCCGTTATGAAACTCATACCACTCCTCGCCTTCTTTACCCTTGTCGCAAGCGGCAGTGCAGCGGCAGCCGAAATGGCAAAAGTTGAAGGTGGCAGCTATCGCCCGCTCTATCTGAAGAAAGAAACAAGCCTCATTAAAGTCAAACCCTTCCAAATCGACAAATATCCCGTTACCAATGCCGAATTTGCAGAGTTTGTCAAAAAACACCCGCAGTGGCAAAAAGGCAAAGTCAGCTCCAAACAAGCCGAACCTACCTACCTGAAACATTGGGTTAAAACCGGCAGCAACAGCTACGCGCCCAAACCCAACGAACTGAAACATCCGGTAACCAACGTATCTTGGTTTGCCGCTAACGCTTACTGCACTTCACAAGGCAAACGCCTGCCGACCATAGACCAGTGGGAATTTGCCGGACTCGCCTCCGCTACTCAGAAAAACGGTTCTGCCGAACCCGGCTACAACCGCACCATTCTTGACTGGTATGCAGACGGCGGCAGAAACGGCTTGCACGATGTCGGCAAAAGCAAACCCAACTACTGGGGCATTTACGATATGCACGGCTTGATTTGGGAATGGACGGAAGACTTCAACAGCAGCCTGCTCTCGTCTGGCAATGCCGATACGCAAATGTTTTGCAGCGGCGCATCCGTAGGCTCCAGCGACCCATCGAATTACGCCGCCTTCCTGCGCTACGGCATACGCACCAGCCTGCAATCCAAATACGTCCTGCACAACCTAGGCTTCCGCTGCGCCTCGAAATAACCGGTTTCATCACCAAAGCAGCTTTGGCGGTACTGAAAGGTATCGCCTTTTTTTTGCCACTATAAAAGGTCGTCTGAAAACATTCCGTTTCTCCGAAACCGTGTTTTCAGACGACCTTTTTAGATGATTGGGTTCTATCGATCTGAATGGGTTGCGTACGTTCTATAGTGGATTAACTTTAAACCAGTACGGCGTTGCCTCGCCTTAGCTCAAAGAGAACGATTCTCTAAGGTGCTGAAGCACCAAGTGAATCGGTTCCGTACTATTTGTACTGTCTGCGGCTTCGTCGCCTTGTCCTGATTTAAATTTAATCCACTATATAAACCTTGCTTATCATTTTCTTCAGATGATTCAAATCAAATATTAATTACATATAATTAATAATATCGTAATAATACTATACAATATAACTAATCCTAAATAATTAAATATAATTATTTAGGATTAGTTAGTATTGTTAAAAATTCAAATTTGGAGAATGAAAAGATGAAACTAAACTTATCCGTCAAACCGCTGTGTTTGGTGTTGTCCCTTGTTTTTGCAAATGTTTGTGTTGCTGAAGGTATTGCGACAGGAGCGATGCACAAAAACGGTTCTGCCGCGTTGGGCAAAGACTCGAAGGCTGGGGAGAATGCGACCGCGTTGGGCGATAAAGCGGCCGCGGCGGGTTATAAGTCTGTTGCTGCCGGCTATGATTCAAACGCTTCAGGTTTGAGTGCGTCGGCACTTGGCAGTGAGGCTAAGGCGGAAGCATTGCGGACGGTTGCCGTCGGTTTCAGGGCGAATGCAAAAGGAACCAACGATATTGCCGTCGGTGGCGCATCGAAGGCTTCCGGCGGACAGTCGGTGGCGGTCGGTTTGATGTCGCAGGCAACCGGTTTGCGTTCTATCGCAGTTGGCGATAGCGCGAAGGCTGCCGATATTGATGCGGTTGCGTTTGGACGCGGCAGTGAAGCCAATGCGCTCAGTTCCACTGCTGTCGGGGATAGGGCAAAAGCCAATGGTACGCAGGCGGTTGCGCTGGCATCTGCTGCCGAGGCAAACGGTTATCAAGCGGTTGCAGTCGGTACGCGCGCGGTTGCCGAAGAAACCAACAGCGTGGCATTGGGCGTAGAATCTTCGTCCACTGCGCTCAACGGTCTTGCCGCCGGTACGCGCGCACGGGTACGGAAATCGGGCGGAACGGCTTTGGGCGCAGGTGCTGCCGCATTTGAGGAAAAATCCGCTGCTTTGGGCTATAAAGCAGAAGCACGCCAACAAAACTCCGTAGCGCTCGGTACGGACAGCGTTGCCGATACTGCGGCAGGCGTTGCAGGCCATGACTTTGCTACCGGCGCTGCAAGTACGGAAACAGGCAGAACATGGGTATCGACTTTAGGCGCGGTATCTGTCGGCAGCGAACAAAACAGCCGCCAGATTACTAATGTTGCTGCGGGTAAGGAGGATACGGACGCGGTCAACGTTGCCCAAGTGAAGAGCCTTGCCCGCCAAACCCAAAGCAGCCTTGCCGCAGCCGAGAGCAATCACCAGACCCAAATCGCCGCTTTGCGCAACGAAGCCAAAGTCCGTATGGACAAACTTGAAGAGCGTGCTGATTCAGGCTCCGCCGCTGCAATCGCGGTCGGCAGCCTTGGACAGGCATATCAGCCGGGACAAGGCGCGGTTTCCGTCGCAAGCGGTATCTGGCGTGGTAAAAGCGGTTACGCCGTAGGTATTTCCAAAGTATCCGCCAGCGGCAAATGGCTGGTTAAAGGCTCGGCAGTCGGTGCGGCGAAAGGCGGTGCGGGCGGTGGCGCCAGCGTAACCTACCTCTGGTAATCGTTGTTAGGCGTATTGCCGAAAGGTCGTCTGAAAACATTCCGTTTCGTCGAAACCGTGTTTTTCAGACGACCTCGTTCTTGATAATTCCATATTTGTCCCAATTCTGTCGAAGTTATTAATTTTCGACAGAACAAAATGAATCCCAAATACGCTCCGCTTTTCCAATCTTTCACACTGAACAACGGCGTAACCGTCAAAAACCGCCTCGCCGTTGCCCCCATGACCCATTTCGGTTCGCACGCCGATGGTTTAATCAGCGACCAAGAACGCACGTTTCTCGGCAATCGCGCAGGTGATATAGGTCTCTTTATCTCCGCCGCCACTTTGGTTCAAGAGGGCGGCAAAGCCTTTCGTGGACAGCCTGAAGCTACGGGCGAACACTGCCTCGACAGCCTGAAAGAAACCGCCCAAATCATTCAAAAACAAGGTGCAAAAGCGATTTTGCAAATCCATCACGGCGGCTCCCAAGCAATGATAGAACTCAACCGCCGCGACAAAATCAGCGCGTCCGCCAGCGAAAAGGATGGAGCGCGTGAAGCGAGTGCTGCAGAAGTGGAAGAACTCATCGCCTCCTTCGCCCAAGCTGCTGATTTGGCACTTCGCGCAGGCTTTGACGGCGTGGAAATCCACGGCGCGAACGGCTATTTAATCCAACAGTTTTACTCTGCCCAAAGCAACCGCCGCAACGACCAATGGGGCGGCAGCTTGGAAAACAGAATGCGCTTCCCGCTCGCCGTCGTCGATGCCGTTGCCGCCGTTCGTGAAAAACACCAGCGCAACGACTTCATTATCGGCTACCGTTTCTCGCCCGAAGAAGCAGGCGAAGACGGGTTGACCATGACCGAAACCGGCGCACTGATTGACGCCTTGGTGCAAAAGCCGTTGCAATACCTGCACGTTTCCTTGTGGGAATTCGACAAGAAAATCCGACGCGGCGGCGATACGGCGCAAACCCGTATGCAGTTCATCCACGAACGCATCAACGGCAAGCTGCCCCTTATCGGCGTGGGCAACCTGTTTACCGCCGATCAAATTTTGGCGGCGTTTGAAACCGGCTGTGCGGAATTTATCGCACTGGGCAAAACCGTCATGATCAATCCGCACATCGCCACACAAATCAGCGAAGGCCGCGAAGCCGAAATCGAAACGCAACTCGACCCGACACGCGCCGACCATTACGGCTTACCCGAC
>CAKARM010000229.1:0-3944 GCA_916720585.1 uncultured Neisseria sp. | reverse complement strand
AAACGGCTTCCTCGGTTGCTGTACTTTCGTCTCGCTTTCAGACGACCATCCGTCCCACGGCGCGGCGTTTGACGGCAAAGTGCTGTATTCGACCACCGGCTCGCTCGACAGCGCGTTTGCCGACATGACCGCCGCACACTGCGCGCAATACGAACCCCTGTTCCGCGCTTATCCGAACCACACTTTTTTGTTTGAAATCACAGACGCGAAAGACGTCCACATCATCCGCGAAGAATTGGGTGAAACCTTAATCGGCTGCATCGACGTGGCGACAGGCCGTCAGTTTACTGAAGCTGAATTGGACGAAATCGGCAAACAATACGGCATCCGTCGTCCAGAAACGCTAAAAAACATCACGTTCGGCGAGCTGAAAGGTCGTCTGAAAAATGTGGAACACGAAGGCTTTATGGTATTTGATGCGCAAAACGGCGAAATGCTGTTCAAACTCAAATCGCCGTATTACCTGATTTCCAAGTTTCTGGGACGAAGCAACGAAGGCAACATCGGACGCAAGCTCGACAAACGCCACGTCGATGAAGAGTTTTACCCCTTAATCGACCACATCCGCGACCATCGCGAAGCGTTCAACGCCATGCCGGAATTGGATAAGATTGCTTTTATCCAAGCATTCTTGCGGCAACTGTAAGGCCGTCTGAAAAACGCCGGACGCTTGTGATAATATGACGGCGGCGGATACTTCGTCTCATCCGCCCCTCATTATTGCAAAAGGAAAAATGATGAAAAAAACCAATATTGTCAAAAAATTGATGCTTGCCGCCGTAATGTTCCCGTTGGCGGCACAGGCGGCGCAAGCTGCGGAGATGGCGTCCTTCGGCGAACCGCCCAAAGACTTCAAAATCGACTATCAAACCGAACAAAACGGCATGATCATGGTCGAGCTCGTACCGCAAAAACAGACTGTCGACAACTGGACAAAAATGATCACCCTGCAATCCATGGCAGGCGCGAAACCGGGCGTAGAAAGATTTCGGGCAGATATGGCTTCCTTATGGCAGAATGCCTGTCCGAAAGGCAACTTTGACACCGTACGGGAAGGGGAAGAAAACGGTTATCCCTTCGTATTATGGCTGATGGCTTGCGAAAACAACCCACAAACCAACAAATCCGAATTTACTTGGGTAAAAGCAATACAAGGCAACGACGGCC
This sequence comes from uncultured Neisseria sp., assembly GCA_916720585.1. GTDB lineage: Bacteria > Pseudomonadota > Gammaproteobacteria > Burkholderiales > Neisseriaceae > Neisseria. The sequence continues at coordinate 2,777 of CAKARM010000229.1, read as the reverse complement.
TGTATGTGAAACAATACGCCTTCCGCTATGCACCCAACAAAGCCGAAGTCTTCGAGGCTATCAACCAGTTGCGTAATTTTACCGTCTGCGACAACAGCGCGAAGCATCCTTGCAGCAAAAGCGGAAAATAAGCATTTAAACGTTTTCAGATGACCTTGATGGCAGGGTACGACAAGGTCGTCTGTTTATAGCGGATTAAAATTGCAATGATACAGCGTTGCCAACGCCCTTATGTACTATCCGTACACGGCACCCGTTGCCGCCTTGTCTCATTTTTATTTTAATCCGCTATAAAACCAAAACAATAATGCGCTTACGCCCCGCGTTCGAATGCCTCGATTTCGCCAACCTTAGGCGCATAACTGCTGCTTGTGTCGTGGCGCAAATCCAACCAAATATCCACCAGCGCCCAAGCGGCAGGCGCGGCAATCACATTCTGCCCCATGCACAACACCTGCGCGTCGTAGTTTTCCACCGAGCCGCGGACGGTAAGCAAATCGTGCGCCGTCGCCGCCCGTATGCCGCGTATCTTGTTGGCGGCAATCGCCGTACCCACGCCCGTACCGCAAATCAACAGCGCGCGGTCGGCACGTCCCGCCGCCACTTCCTGCGTCGCCGCAAACGAAAGCTGCGGATACGTTCCGTCCGATGACGACAAATCAACCAGACTGCCGACACGCGGATCGTTTTGTAAATGCGCTTTAAGCGCGTCTTTTAATAGTGCGCCGTTGGCAGGCGCGGCAATAACCAAACGCATACATACTCCTTAACCACATAATAAACATAACCAGCATACGCCCGCTTGCAAGACGGTTCAAGCCGATAGCCGCACTACCGCACCATAAACCGCATCGAAAAATCACAGGAAACGCAACATGAGCAAAATCTTTTTCACATCCGACCTACATTTTTCACACAAAAACATTGCCAAATTCTGTCCGCAGTTCCGCCCTTTCGACAACATCGCCGACATGGACGAATACCTGATCGAAACATGGAACAACACCGTCTCCCCCGACGACGACGTATACAACTTGGGCGATTTGTCTTTCGCCCACGACATCAAAAAAATCGCAGCCGTCCTATCGCGCCTCAACGGCAAACACCACCTAATTTACGGCAACCACGACGACATCGTCCGCCGTCACAACAAATACCTGTTTGAAACCGTCAAACACGACGGACATCCGTTACTGTCATCCGCCCGAACCTACCGGAAACTGCAATTGGACGAAATAGACAATACGCTGATTTTGTTCCACTACCCGATTAACGAATGGGACGGCTGCCACAAAGGCTGGTATCACTTATACGGCCATTTGCACGACCGTCTGGCAGAAATCCCCGGCCGTGCCTTAAACGTCGGCTTCGACCTGCACGGCCGTTTCCTCACCCCGCAAGACATCGACAGCTTCCTCAGCCCGCTGCCGAAAATCTCATATTTCGGAGAAAACCCGACCGTTCCGTCCCAAGTAGAGGCTGCCAAGGATTTCGTAGCACACCAGTTGCGTTCACTCAACAATAAAGCCAATCAGAAGGCGCAAAAATAAAAATCAAACTGATGCGGGTAGCCATGTTCAAACACGGATAGCGTGACTCCATCCAATATCAAAAAGGTCGTCTGAAAAACATTTTCAGACGACCCCAAGCGTCAAACAAACCATGCCGCCTCCTTTTCAATCTTGTATTGTCAAAAACAAATTTACAGTCAGAATGTTATACAGTATCATCTCAAAACTCATTTACTTTCTTTCAGACGACCTATCCCCCTCTTAGAGCAGACCGATAATTCGGTAGCGCATTACTTCGGTTCATAGCAAAATCAAAATTTGTTATATGCCGCCGATGTTCTTATCTGCTTACGCCAACTCATCACCTTAAGGTCGTCTGAATGCTTTACGACTTATGAATTCTATTCTCTTAACCGGCCTATTCCAACGGCTGCTGATTGCCCTTCTTGCAATTGCAGCATTATGGGCAATATATTTTTGGGCAGTCGCATCATGAGCATCAAGGTAGAAAATCTGACAGTCAGCTACCAACGCCGCCCTGCCATCCACCATATCGATATTACTTTTGAAGACCACAGCATGTGGGCAATTTTCGGCCCCAACGGTGCGGGAAAATCTACGCTGCTCAAAGCCATTATGGGACTTCAAAACATCGATACGGGCAAAGTGTCCCTTGAAGGATTGCAACGTAAAGATATCGCCTATCTGCCCCAGCAGTCGGACATTGACCGCAGCCAGCCCATGACTGTCTTTGAGCTTGCCGCGATGGGTTTATGGTACGAAATAGGCTTTTTTGGCCGCGTGAACGCCCAACAACACCAACGGGTGATGGCTGCATTGGAGCGCGTCGGCGTTCAGGATCTTGCCGACCGTCAAATCGCCCACCTTTCCAACGGGCAATTCCAACGTGTCCTATTTGCGCGGATGCTGGCTCAAAACGCCAACTTCTTGCTTTTGGACGAACCTTTTAACGCGGTAGATGCTCGGACAACTTACGCATTGCTAGACGTATTGAAACAATGCCATGAAGAAGGCCAAGCCATCATTGCCGTTTTGCATGATTACGAACAAGTCCGAACCTATTTTCCCCATACCATTCTGATTGCACGGGAAAAAGTTGCCGCAGGAGCAACCCATACCGTACTGACCGACTCCAATTTAAGCCAAGCCAACGCACTGATGCAAAGGCAAGAATCGGCAGATTGGTGCGAGGTATAGTGGATTAACTTTAAACCAGTACGGCGTTGCCTCGCCTTAGCTCAAAGA
>CAKARM010000228.1:0-3948 GCA_916720585.1 uncultured Neisseria sp. | reverse complement strand
ATCTGTACTGTCTGCGGCTTCGTCGCCTTGTCCTGATTTAAATTTAATCCACTAGAAATGCCGATAAAAAAGGTCGTCTGAAAACAGAAAATCCGTTTTCAGACGACCTTTTAAAATCATTCGGTATTATTCGGCGTTATTTTGTGCCACTTCTTCAGTTTCGGCGGCTGCGCCGACTTGCTCGGCTTCTACTGCCTCAGTTTTCGCTGCCTGTTTGGCCGCTTGGCGCTCGGCTTGTTCTGCCAAAGCCTGCTGGACAAACGGATGCTGTTGGGCGATGGCTTGTTCTTCCGCGCTGACTTCGCCTTTGAAGCGGTTATTCAAATCAAAACGTTTTCCACCGCGCGCCAGGGCTTTGAGGTAGCGGGGGCGGCGGCAATGGTTGGCGAGAACGCGGGCGATCAGTGCAGGATCGTATTGGGGCAGTGCGGCAACAAGGTCTTGGTCGATGCCGACGGCCAGCGGTTTGAATCGTTTGAAGACGTCGTATTTGCCGTAGATGTGGTCGGCAATCATATCGGTCTGTTTTTTCTTGCTCATGGTTTGGACGGCGGATTTCAAAGCTGCGCCCAAAGCGGTTTCTTGTGTCATGTCGTTTGTATTCCTCTAAAATAAAGCCGTGCGTTTCGCTATGGCACGGTAATGGCGGTATTTTAGTATAAAGCCTGTGTTTTGGCTAAGTTTTTTTTGCGAATGTTCGATTGTAAATGTTTATTTGCGGACAAGCCGGCACACTTATCTCAATAGGCGTTGAGAAGGGTCGTCTGAAAATGTTCGGCACAATCCGTCATGTTTGTTTTCAGACGACCTCTTTCGATTTTATCCGCACTATTTGGCAATATCGGGCGTATCGACAACTACGTCGGCATTTTGCGCGCGATGGCGCAAGGCGTGGTCAATGAGCACCAGTGCCAGCATGGCTTCGGCGATGGGGGCGGCGCGCAGGCCGACGCAAGGGTCGTGTCTGCCGTGGGTGGCGAGTTCGACGGGGTTGCCGTTGATGTCGATGCTGCGGCGCGGGGTGGCGATGGAGCTGGTGGGCTTGATGGCGATGTTGACGTGGATGTCTTGTCCGGTGCTGATGCCGCCGAGGATGCCGCCTGAGTGGTTCGACAGGAAGCCTTGCGGGGTGAGTTCGTCGCCGTGTTCGCTGCCGCGTTGGACGACGCTGCCGAAGCCCGCGCCGATTTCCACGCCTTTGACGGCGTTGATGCCCATCATGGCGTAGGCGATTTCGGCATCGAGGCGGTCGAAGACGGGCTCGCCCAAGCCGACGGGGACGTTGGCCGCTTCGATATGCAGTTTCGCGCCGACGGAATCCAACGATTTGCGCACGCTGTCCATATAGCTTTCCAGCTCGGCGATTTGGCTTTGGTTGGCGGCAAAGAAGGGGTTTTGGGAAATGTGTTCGTAGCCTTCAAACTGAATTTCTTTTTCGCCGACTTGGGTCACGTAGGCGGTGATTTCCGTGCCGAATTTTTCTTTCAGCCATTTTTTGGCGACGGCTCCGGCGGCAACGCGGGCGGCGGTTTCGCGGGCGGAGCTCCTGCCGCCGCCGCGATAGTCGCGCGTGCCGTATTTGTGCCAATAGGTATAGTCGGCGTGGCCGGGACGGAAGCTGGTGGCGATGTTGCCGTAGTCTTTGCTGCGTTGGTCGGTATTGCGGATTAAGAGGGCGATGGGTGTGCCGGTGGTTTTGCCTTCGAAGACGCCGGAGAGGATTTCGACTTGATCGGCTTCGCGGCGTTGGGTAACGTGGCGGCTGGTGCCGGGTTTGCGCCGGTCGAGGTCGGCTTGGATGTCTGATTCGGCCAATGCCAGTCCAGGCGGGCAGCCGTCGATGATGCAGCCCAAACCTGCGCCGTGGCTTTCGCCGAAGGTGGTAACGGTGAAGAGTTGTCCGAAAGTGTTGCCTGCCATGTTTCCCTCTATCGGTCATTTGCTGAAAGATGACGGATTTTAGCATACAAAGGTCGTCTGAAACGCTTTCGGCGGGCGAATCCTGCCTTTGACACGCCTTCTGTTATCGAATCAAATCCCAAGCGAATTTGCCTATGGTCAGACACAGCAACACCATAAATCCATAACGTAGAAACTGGGTGCCGCCGCGTATCGCCAATTTCGCGCCGACCACGCCGCCGCACAAATTCGCCAGCGCAAGCGGAATTGCCCATGCCCAAACGACGTGTCCTTGCGGGATGAAAAATGTCAGCGCGGCGAGATTGGTGGTCGAGTTGATGACTTTGCCCGATGCGTTTGCCGTCAAAAAATCGTAGCCGTAAAAACGGACGAACACGAAAGCCAAAAGGCTGCCCGTCCCCGGCCCGAAAATCCCGTCGTAAAAGCCGATTAATGCGCCGAAAAACAAGCCCCACAAGGTTTCGCGGCGCGTCAGCTTTTCAGTGCGCACCGTTTGTCCCAAATCTTTTTTGATAAAGGTATAAACACACATGGCAATCATGATGACCAGCATCGCCGGTTTCATATATTGCACGGGGAAAAAGACCACGGCTTTCGCGCCCAGATAGGAAGCGGCAAAAGCCAGAACGGCGGCAGGCAGCAGCATTTTCCACGGTACGGGGATTCTGCGCAGATATTGCCCCGTGGCAGTAACCGTCCCGCAGCAGGAGGCAAACTTATTCACGCCCATCACCGAAGCAACAGGTGTGGAAGTTGGCAGCAAGTTAAACAGCCCGGGTATTTGCAACAACCCGCCGCCGCCGACCGCCGCGTCCATCAGTCCGGCGCAAAATCCGGTGAGCAGTAAGAGGTAGAAAAAGGAATCTACGGGCATCGTCCCTCCCTTGAAAAAAGCTGCCTATCGGTGTCGAGCGATTGTGGCGGAATGCTATCTGGAACAGGCGGTATTTTAACTGAAACCCATCTGCACTGTATTACCGCCTATCCCGTTTCAGACGACCTTTTCTTTTAGATTCAGTGACTCACATTGCGGAAGAGGCATTCCTCCATTAGAATCCGCCCTTCCTTGTTTTCCCCTGCCCATAATGCACAACTACGGACAAAACCGTTTTCAGACGACCTGTTTGACCCGATGCCGCAAAAGCGCAATGCCATTGACCGCTGACTGACTTTCTTTTCGGTCGCTTTAAAGATATAGTGGGTCAACTTAAAACAAGGGCGGCTTTGCGTTACCTTGTCCTGCGTTTTATCCATCTGCCTAAAATGATGCGTTTCAGCTCAGTTGAAAGAAACTCCGCGATGAAAGAATTAGACAAAACCGACCTGAAAATCCTGAAAATCCTTCAGCAAAATGCCCGCACACCCATGACGGAGTTGGCAGAAAAGGTCGGATTATCCACCACTCCGGTTACCGAACGCGTCCGCCGCCTTGAGCGCGACAATTTCATTACCGGCTATCATGCCCGCCTCAACCCGCACCAACTCGGGCAAAGCCTGCTGGTCTTTGTCGAGCTGAAGCTGCGTTCCAAATCGGGCAATATTTTTGAAGATTTCCGCCGCGAAATCATGCGGATTCCGCAAATTTTGGAATGCCACCTCGTATCCGGCGAATACGATTACCTGATCAAAGTCCGCCTGCCCAATATGGCGGCTTATCGGGATATGTTGGGCAATATCCTGCTGCACCTGCCTGCGGCAGCGGAAAGCCGCAGCTATGTCGTTATGGAAGAGGTCAAAGAAACGGCAGTGTTAGATTTAGAGTGATTTAACTACATTAAAAAAGGTCGTCTGAAAGTTTATAACGTTCAGACGACCTTTTTTCAAAATACCTTTTATACCCACGATAGAAACACTATCAACCAAGATGCTTTGACAGCTTCAAATCCATCCCTTCCCCATCAAACCCAAGCATTTCCCTACCAAACCCACAAACAAAAAAAATGCACACATTCAATTGAATGTGTGCCAAGTCTACAAAGGAGAAATAGAGGAGAAACTATTAACTGACTACTCGAACCAGCTAACGAA
>CAKARM010000227.1:0-3953 GCA_916720585.1 uncultured Neisseria sp. | reverse complement strand
AGCTGAGGGTCTGCCTGTTAGAAGGAAAACTAACAAACAGAAAGGACATCCACACCAAAAACCCAACCTCTTGGATACCGACGAAGAATCGGACTACCGTTTCGACAACCAAGACGATGCCAACCTCAAATCGCGCACGTTGGGCAACTGGGTTATCGGTAAAGACGCCGCTTCAAAAGTGAAATACGTTATCGGTGTTCATACCGGGCTGCAAAACGCCGTCGTCAGCGCATATGAAGTGGACGGTTTCGAAACGCTTGAAGAAACCAAAAACGGCAGAAAACAAACCCGTTACCGTTTCCATACCACCTCTCGTAGCAAAGACGTATTAGCCAAACTCGGTCTGCAACAAAAATGCCTGCCCGAATTGAAGTTTGGTAGCGGGGGAGAAAAAGCGTATATCAGACCCAAAACAGAGACAGAGACTGAACAAGAGAATATTCAGACGACCCCAAGTCCCAAAATAACAAAGGAGAATCCCAAATCATGAAAAAACTCAACACCCAATCGCCCGATTTCCAAACCGAACTCAAAGCCCTACTGGCTTTTGAGACCGCGCAAAATCCCGAAATCGACCGCATCGTTGCCGACATCTGCGCCGATGTGCAGAAGCGCGGCGATGTGGCACTCATCGAATACACCAACCGCTTCGACGGCACGTCTGCCCAAACCATAACCGACCTCATCCTGACTCAAGACGATTTGCAGGCCGCATTCGAGCGTTTGCAGCCCGAAATTCAAACCGCCTTGAAAACCGCCGCCGCACGGGTCGAAAGCTACCACCAACGCCAAAAAATGGAATCGTGGACCTACGAAGACGAAGACGGCACGCTGTTGGGACAACAGATTACACCGCTTGACCGCGTCGGCATTTACGTCCCCGGCGGCAAAGCGGCGTATCCGAGTTCCGTCATCATGAACGCCATGCCCGCCCATGTCGCAGGCGTGAAAGAAATCATCATGGTCGTCCCCACGCCCAAAGGCGAACGCAACGACATCGTACTTGCCGCCGCCTTCGTCGCGGGCGTCACCAAAGTCTTCACCGTCGGCGGCGCGCAGGCGGTTGCCGCCCTCGCCTACGGCACCGAGTCCGTACCGAAGGTCGATAAAATCACCGGACCGGGCAATGCCTTCGTCGCCGCCGCCAAACGCCACGTGTTCGGCGTGGTCGGCATCGACATGGTGGCGGGGCCGTCTGAAATCCTCGTCATTGCCGACGGCACCACGCCCGCCGACTGGGTGGCGATGGATTTGTTCAGCCAGGCCGAACACGACGAAATTGCCCAAGCCATCCTTATCGGCACGTCGCAGCCCTATCTCGACGAAGTTCAAGCCGCCATGAACCGCCTCATCGAAACCATGCCACGCCGCGACATTATCGAAGCCTCGCTCGGCAACAGGGGCGCGATGATACTCGCCAAAGACTTGGACGAAGCCTGCGAAATCGCCAACTACATTTCCCCCGAACACTTGGAATTGTCGGTAGAAAACCCGCAGGAATGGGCGAAAAAAATCCGCCACGCCGGCGCGATTTTCATGGGACGCTACACCAGCGAAAGCCTCGGCGACTACTGCGCCGGCCCCAACCACGTCCTGCCCACCAGCCGCACCGCCCGCTTCTCCTCGCCGCTAGGCACTTACGACTTCCAAAAACGCTCCAGCCTGATCCAAGTCTCCGAACAAGGCGCGCAGAAACTGGGCAAAATCGCCAGCGTGTTGGCACACGGCGAAAGCCTGACCGCCCACGCGCGCTCTGCCGAATTGCGTTTGAAAGACTGATTCGGGCGAACCCGCCATCCCTCCAAAAGCAAAGGTCGTCTGAAAACCGGTTTTTAGGGTTTTCAGACGACCTCTATTAAAAGAAACATCATGAAACAAGCCATTCAAGAAAAACTCACCCACATCGCCCATACCGAGCCACTGCATTTCCTGCTGGCGGTAGAGAGCGGCAGCCGCGCATGGGGCTTTGCCTCGCCCGACAGCGATTACGACGTGCGTGCCATTTATATCCGTCCGCAGGAATATTATCTGCAAATCGACGAGGCGAAAGACACGTTTGAATTTATCGAAAACCAATGGTTTGACGTCGGCGGCTGGGACATCCGCAAGGCGTTGCGCCTGCTGCGGAAAAGCAATGCCACGCTGCTCGAATGGCTGCGTTCGCCGATTATTTATACGCAGAACGATGATTTCACAAGCCGTCTGAACGCACTTGCGCCGCAATACGTCCAAGCCGCCGCGCTGCTGCACCATTATCGCGGCATTGCGGGCAACGCTTTGAGAAACATGGATTTGGCACAACCCGTCAAACTGAAAAAATGGTTTTACGTCCTGCGTCCGCTGCTCGCGGCACGATGGGCAGTGAAACAAGGCGGCATCCCACCAATGACGCTGACGGAACTGATGAGCGAATGGCAAACGGACTGCGCCGCCCAAATTACCGATTTGGTGGCCATCAAGGCGGAACAGGATGAAAGTTACCTGCATACGCTGTCGCCCGAATTGCAACGCCTGACCGTTGATTTATATAACGAAGTTTCCGAATTATCCGCCCCTGCCGCCCAAGCCGCCGACAGCGGGCCGCTGAACGAATTGTTCCGCGAAACCTTGGCGGCGGTAAATGGATAAATTTATGCATAAAATCATAGGATATAGAGAATTACATACAGAAAATGGTGAGCCTGTTGAAATTACCATGTATCTCCCCTTTTTTTCTGACGAATACAAAGCATATATTTGCCAATATAAAATAAGCAAATATGATTATTGTGATGAGGGAAGGGCAATCGGTGAAGATATGTTGCAGGCTATTTATTTGGCTATGGTTAAACTTGGCGCTATTCTGTCTCACACCGATTTCTGGAAAAAAGAAAATTTATCTTGGAACGGGGATAAAAATCTTGGATTTCCTTCGCTTGATAATTCCAACCAACATCAGCCGTAAATTGGATTCACAAATCCGACACACACCAAAGGCAGCCTGAAAGTGCAGGCTGCTTTTCAATGCCTAACCACCTCACAAAAGGTCGTCTGAAAATGCTTACCATCGAAGATTTGCACACACAAAACCTGCTTCTGCTCGAAGCCGTTTCCGGCAGCCGCGCCTACGGTTTGGCGACGCCCGAATCCGATACCGACATCAAAGGCGTGTTTTACCTGCCCAAATCCATGTTTTACGGCATGGAATACATCCCGCAAATCAGCAACGAAACCAACGACATCGTTTATTACGAGCTGGGGCGGTTTATCGAGCTTTTGCTGCAAAGTAACCCGAACACGCTGGAACTGCTCGCCTCGCCGCCCGACTGCGTGCGCTACCGCTCGCCGCTGATGGACGCGTTCAAAACCGAATGGTTTGTATCCAAAGCCTGCCGTCAGAGTTTCGCCGGATACGCCTACGGACAAATCAAAAAAGCACGCGGGCTGAACAAGAAAATCAGCAACCCGATGTCGTCTGAAAAGAAAAGCGTGCTCGATTTCTGCCACATCGTAGAAGGCGCGCAAACCGTGCCGCTGCGGCACTGGCTTTCGCAACGCGGAATGGAGCAGCGGCGCGTTGGTTTGGTCAAAATCGCCCACGCCCGCGAACTCTACGCCCTGTTTTACGACCCCGACGGCATGCGCGGCTACCACGGCATCGCGCTCAAACCCGAAGCCACCAACCTCTCCCTCAGCTCCGTTCCCGAAGGCGAAACCCCGCTTGCCTACCTCTCCTTCAACCAAGATGGATACAGCAGCTACTGCCGCGAATACACCTCCTATCAGCAATGGCTGGCGGAACGTAACGAAACGCGCTACCAAGGCACGCAGGCACACGGACAGGGCTACGACGCCAAAAACATGATGCACACCTTCCGCCTGCTCGAAACCGCCCGCGACATCGCCCGCCACGGCGAAATCCGCCCGCGCCGCCCCAACCGCGACGAACTGCTCGCCATCAAACGCGGCGAATC
>CAKARM010000226.1:0-3961 GCA_916720585.1 uncultured Neisseria sp. | reverse complement strand
TCGTCTGAAACAGAAGTTGTACGTTTTCAGACGACCTGTTTTGCATTCATTGCACGGTTGTTTAAAACCCGTAGCGCTGGCTTTGTCCGCGGATAATAGAGAAAGTTTCAGCAGCTTTTTTACTCATCATCTTCGTGGGCAAAGCCCACGCTACGAATTTAACAGTAAACCGCAGGTTTATCCCTGCGGTTTTTTATGGGTAACAGGTCGTCTGAAACAGAAGTTGTACGTTTTCAGACGACCTGTTTTGCATTCATTGCACCATGGTCGGTTAAAACCCATAGCGTGGGCTTTGTCCGCGGATAATAGAGAAAGTTTCAGCAGCTTTTTTTATTCATCATCTTCGTGGGCAAAGCCCACGCTACATCGCGTTATTTTTTCTAGACCGGCTGGCAACCAAAACATAGTTTGCAAAAAAAAGGTTGTCTGAAAACCGGTTTCCGTGTTTTCAGACGACCTTTCCTATATTTTCAATTCAAAATCAAACCATTCAGTCTTTCGCCGTGTTCATCAGCCGCAGGGCTTTGAGGCGGCCGATTTCGTTTTGGTATTCCACCAAGCCGATAAATGTTCCGCTTCTGTCGTAAACGCGGATGGGCTGTTCGGCAGACATGTCCTCGGTAAACTGCGGGCGTTGGCCGCATTTGAGCATGGTCACGGCGCGGTCGTTCAGTTCGATTTTGGGGAGGTGCCGCACTAAAACGTCGCAGGGCAGGAGCAGGGCGTCGCGGTCGGTTTCGTTTAATTCTGCCAAGGCATCGAGCGTGTGGCTTTCGCGGATAGTGAAACCGGCGGTTTCGGTGCGGCGCAGGGCGGTCAGGTGGGCGAACGTGCCGATGTGTTTGGCGATGTCTTCGCTGAGGGTGCGGATGTAGGTGCCTTTGCTGCAACGTACGTCGATGACGGCTTTGGGTGCGTCAAACTCGGTAATATCGATGGCGTAAATGGTGATGTCGCGCGGTTTGCGTTCGATGACGATGCCTTTGCGGGCGTATTCATACAACGGTTTGCCTTCGTGTTTGAGGGCGGAAAACATCGGCGGCACTTGGCGGATGTCGCCCGTCAGGGCTTGGCATGCTGTCTGAAATTCGGTTAAGGAAATATCGGCACGGGCGGTGGCGATGATTTCGCCTTCGGCGTCGCCCGTGCTGCTGGCTTCGCCGAGTTTCAGTGTGGCGGTGTAGGCTTTGTCGGCATCCAGCAGATATTGGGCGAACTTGGTCGCTTCGCCGAAGCAGACGGGCAAAAGTCCGGTCGCCAAAGGGTCGAGCACGCCGGTATGCCCCGCTTTTTCGGCGTTGTAGAGGCGGCGGGCTTTTTGCAGGGCGGTGTTGCTGGAAAGTCCTTCGGGCTTGTCGAGCAGGAGGACGCCGTTGACGGGGCGTTTGGCGGGTTTGGCGGTCATAGTGATGGGGAAGGGTAAGTGGCGGGTGTGTGGGAGGGAAATGATGGCAAAAGGTCGTCTGAAAACAGACTCGCGCTTTTACTGCGGCGTTTTCAGACGACCTTTGCCTTTAATCTTCCACCGGTTTTTCCGCCGCCACTTGGTCGATGAGGCTGGAAATGCTCATGCCGCGTTCGAGCGATTCGTCGTATTTGAAGTGCAGTTCGGGCGTTTTGAAGAGTTTGATGCGTTTCGCTAGCTCGCTGCGCAAATGGCCTTTGGCGTGTTCCAAGGCTTCTTCGGTGATGTCGCGGGTGCTGTCGTCGAGGACGGTGTAGAACACGGTGGCGTGGCTGTAATCGCGGGTGACTTCGACTTCGTTGATGGTGATGAAGCCTGCGCGCGGGTCTTTCAGGCCGGTGCGGACCAGCTCGGCCAGTTCGCGCATGATTTGTTCTTTGACACGGTCTTGGCGGGCATAGCCGCGTTGCGGTTTTCTCATGGTTTTCCTTAAACGGCGGTGGCCGTTTCAACTTCGTTTTCAGACGGCCTGTGTGAAATAAGTGCGGTATTATAACGGATATACGGCAATTTGAGGTCGTCTGAAAAGGAGTTTGGCTATGCGGAAAATCAAAATCGGATTGGCGGGGTTCGGCATGTCGGCGCAGGTGTTCCATCTGCCGTTTTGGCGTGCGGATGCGCGGTTTGAAGTCGTGCGTGTGTTTGAACGCAGCGGCAATCGGGCACAGGAAGTCCTGCCGCAGGCACAGACCGTGCGTTCGTTTGAGGAGTTGCTTACCGACGATGTCGATTTGGTGGTCGTGACCACGCCGAACCAGACGCATTTCGATTTTGCCGCTCAGGCTTTGCGTGCAGGTAAAAATGTGGTGGTGGAAAAACCGTTGTGCGCCACGGCGGCGCAAGCCTTGCAACTGGCGGAACTTGCCGAGCGGCAGGGCGTATTGCTGACTGTTTACCAAAACCGCCGTTGGGACAGCGCGCCGCTGACTGCCAAAAAGCTGCTTTCAGACGACCTTTTGGGCGAAATTGTGGATGCAGAGTTTCGTTTCGAGCGTTATGCGGCTGCCTTGAACAAAAAACGCTGGAAGGAAACGGGCGAGGCGGGCGTGGGGCTGGTGTACGATTTGGGTTCGCACCTCATGGATATGGCGGTCGATGTTTTCGGGATGCCTGACGAGCTTTATGCCGACGTGCGCTATCAGCATGAAGGAGCGCTCAGCGACGACAATTTCTATATCGCGCTCTATTACGCCGACGGCAAAAAAGTCGCCCTGACCGCAAGCAAATATGCCCGCGAACCTTTGCCGTTCATGACCTTGCACGGCAAACTCGGTTCATACGTCAAACAAAACGCCGACAACCAAGAAGCCCTGCTGCTCGGCGGCGCGCAACCCGTCGGAGCGTGGAGCCGTGAACCGGAAGACGAATGGGGCATCCTGCACACAGAAATTGACGGGGCGGTCGTCCGCAAGAAAATCGAAAGCGTCAGCGGCAATTATGCGGCGTTTTATGAAAACCTTTATGACGCGCTGCAAGGCAAATCTCCCGCAGCGGTGCAACCGCGTCAAGTGGCGGATGTGTTGGGGCTGCTGGAAAAAGTATATGAAAGCGCGAAGTCGGGGTGTCGGGTAAAGGTGTAGGGAGCGGTTTAAACCGCCAGACAGAAGAGTGGGGCAAAACCATTGGGGAAACGTAAGCCTGAAGATCGCAGAAAATAAGCCTCCGTTGCGTATCCTTTATTTTGTTTCGTTATAAAAAAAAGTATAATCACACCCATTCAAAAACAATCCGAGGCCTGCCAAATGAACGTAACCGTTATCAATCACCCCCTTGTCCGCCACAAACTCACGCTCATGCGCGAGGCCGATTGCAGCACTTACAAATTCCGCACCCTCACTACCGAGCTGGCGCGCCTGATGGCTTACGAAGCCAGCCGTGATTTTGAAATTGAAAAATACATTATCGACGGCTGGTGCGGTCAAATCGAAGGCGACCGCATCAAGGGCAAAACCTTGACCGTCGTGCCGATTTTGCGTGCCGGTTTGGGTATGCTCGACGGCGTGCTCGACCTGATTCCGACTGCCAAAATCAGCGTGGTCGGATTGCAGCGCGACGAAGAAACGCTCAAACCCGTTTCCTATTTTGAAAAATTCGTGGACAGCATGGACGAACGCCCCGCGTTGATTATCGACCCCATGCTCGCGACCGGCGGTTCTATGGTGGCTACCATCGACCTGTTGAAGGCGAAAGGCTGCAAAAATATTAAGGCGTTGGTACTCGTTGCCGCACCCGAAGGCGTCAAAGCCGTCAATGAAGCGCATCCCGACGTCACCATCTACACCGCCGCCCTCGATAGCCATCTGAACGAAAACGGCTACATTATCCCCGGCTTGGGCGATGCGGGCGATAAGATTTTCGGTACGCGCTGATTCGTGATTTGAGGTCGTCTGAAACTGAATGTATGGGTTTCAGACGACCTTTTTATAGTGGATTAACTTTAAGTCAGGACAAGGCGACGAAGCCGCAGACAGTACAGATAGTACGGAACCGATTCAC
>CAKARM010000225.1:0-3964 GCA_916720585.1 uncultured Neisseria sp. | reverse complement strand
AACTGCACCTTGTGAGTTGGAGGGGATGTCCAACTTTTGGGGTGCAGTTCAAACCGGAAAGTTGGTTTTCAGACGACCTTAACATCTTTATTGGGTGGTATTTATACTCATTTTTTGGAACATTGTTTTTAATTCGCGGCATTTTCTACTGATGTTTTCCCCTTTCAATAGGATGGATGCTTCGTAGCTGTGGTAGTTATTTTCAGAATCTCGAACGGCAGAGAGCCAGTTGAATGAACCTTCGATTAAGACATAGTCTGCTTCGTTATTTTCAAAGATAACGGTTTTAGAATGAATGCCGTGTATTTCTCTGACAATAACCTTCCATTCAGTCAGTTTGTCTCTAGCTTTTTGTGCAGAGGGTTTCCATTGTCCGTATTCATGAGTAAAGCGACGGTCACAATAGACGATGACCTTTACGTTTCTGCTTGTTGCATCTTGGAAATTTTGTGCTAAAGGACTTACGGCATTAATGGAGAGAAACGGAGAAACAATCACGATTTCCTTTCCTGCTGCACATCTAGTAAGCGCAGCTTTTAAGATTTCATCATGTCTTTGTGAAGTATTGATGTGCTCGCAAAATGCATTATGGTAATAGAATATTTTTTTGTCACCATTATTCTGCTTACCCAAAAAATCATAAAGAAAACTGTTGTCCAATTCCGAATCGGGGTTCTCTGTCAGCCAGGCGTGCAGATTGCCTACAGGCGTATTGCGAGTTTGGCGCAACATATTCATATTGCCAAATAAGACAAAATAATCTTTAGCACGCGAAACCGCGACATTTAACATATTGTAGTTCCTGTTGAGGAAATACTGCGGGTTTCCTGGCGACAGGACGGTCGAAAACAGTACGACAAATCTTTCTGCTCCCTGTAGGGCATGAACGGTACCGACTGTAATTTCAGCGTAGTCTTTGTTGCGTTTTCTTAAGGCTGTTTTGATGGCGGCAACCTGCGGTTTGTATGGTGTGACGACAGCAATAATTTCTGCTAGAGAATTGTCTTCTCCGTTTTTGCCATATTTTTTGCAAAGTTCCTGTGCATGTCTGTGTATCCATTCGGCAATTGCTTCGGCTTCCAATCGGTTACAGTAACTTTTTCCAAAACGTTCGGAGTGGTAGTCGATATGGATATAGCATCGGCTGGTTTTGGTAAAGCTTAGGTTGGCAGAAGGTGTGTCACCACGCATTGGTTTTAGGCTTCCTTTGTAGACATACTCGTTGCTGTAAGAAATCAGACTGTCCCGGCAGCGACGGTGTTCAGTAAGTAGTAGGCCGTTCATCACTATACCGTTTGAAGATTGTTTTCTATAGACGCAGGAATTTTGAGCCATTTTCATAATTGCTCCCGAACTGCTGAGCCGCCCTTGCGCACTATGAAAATTCCAGCATTCTTCGTCGCCTTTGAGGATGTATTGATATAGCACACCGTCCATTTCGGGAGTAACCGACCATACGGGTTCGATTTGTTCTGTATCACCAACAACCAAGGCAGTTTTTGCCAGTGAAAATGTTGGGACGGCAATATCAGGAGCAACTTGTCCTGCTTCATCGATAATCAGATAGTCGTATAAAGCATAATAAGGTTTGGCCTTTATCGCATTCTTACTGTCAAAATATTGGCTGTATTTTGGGGCAGAGTGGAAGGTGGAAATGAATAATGGTGTTAGGCAAGCGAAACGCTGCATATTGTTTTTGTAGGCTTGACTGCCAAATTCGGAATCATTTTTTTTCATTTTAGTAATTTTTTCCTGCCTATTCCGCAGATGTTCCAAATAATCTGCTTCCCGATAATGCAGTGCCAACCAAAATGCCTGATGGCGGTAGGAAATATCTAAACGAATGTTCAAGTCCGCGACAGCAGATAGGTTCCGGTATTCTCCTCCCGTTTTTTTATGCAAGCTTTCCAGTTTGTTTGAGAATCTGCTATTCCATTCTGTGAGAAATGCGGCGTGTCCATCAATTGTTTTAGCGCATTCCACGTTCAAACGATTTAAGTTTTCTCGTTTATCTGACAGTTCCTGTTTTGTGCAGAAAAGCTGGGTCAGTTTTAAATTGGTTTTTGTGCAGATATTTGGATAATCCGACCAATTGGTAACTAGGTCGTCTGCAATGCTATACTGGGCTGCGAGACGTTGGAACAATGTTTTTCGGGAGTCTTTTGCTTTTGCTAAGAACGGCATCAGTTTGTAAAACCAGGGGAGATTTTTTCTTTGAAGACAGATCTCATGTAAAAATGTTTTGTAGTTTGTTATAGCTGTATCTGTTTTTTCAGATAACCGTTTGAGGGAAAGATCAGCATCACTAAAACAGTTACCTCCATATTCGGTACAAAGCCGTGCCAAGTGTTTGGTCAGTTCGTCGGAAAGGGCAAGGTTGTCTATTGCTTCTCTTGTTTTATTACATAGGTAGGTAACCTTATTTTTTAGTAGGGATTTGGCTTCAGTGATATTTTTAGGTTTGTTTTCAAGATAATTTGCTGCTTTCTCGAGAAATGATTTCTCTAATTCATGCACGGGGGTTTTTTCATAATCGGCAAAAAAACCGGTCGTCTGATTTTTTTCTTTTAAGCTGTGCATGAGATAATTACTTTTATCTTGTCCGGACATATAAAGTCCCAGCGATGGGACATCCGGAAGCCAGCGTGAGGTCAGCAAATCGGATTCTTCAGGTAGAGAGAAACCGTTTAAAATATTCGTAATCGCTTGGTTATTGGTTGAACTGGCCAAAATTAGAGGCGGTGGCTCGTTATTCAATACACTCTGCACTGCCAGATTGGCAATAACTGACTGCAACAACGTGGTTTTGCCCGTTCCTGGTGGTCCATTTACTGCCAAAATATCCCCTGTTTGGCTGTCGGTAAATGCACGCAGAGCTATTCGTTGTGAAGTGGCAAGCGGAAATTCTCCGCTGAACTGCCCAATGTGATTGGTGTTGAACCAAACAGCATGATCGTCAGGGTAAGGCTGTTTTTCGGTTTGAGGACAAAGGAGCTTGTTTAAGAGTGGATGATTATTGGTAAGCTCGTCTTTGTCAGTCAAAAAATCATACAATTTTAAAATATTGTTGCTGAGATTACGTAAAGGCATAAGCTCTACGTAAACTGATTTTTCGGAAAAACTGTTAAATTCTTCAAATGATTTTTCTGATACTTCTTTGAAAACTCTTTCACATTTTCCCCAATATTCAGACCAAGAATTTGTATCAAATTTTTCTTGTTCTAACGCTTTAGTCGCATTTCTTTCTGAACCTATGGCATAAAAATTAGATGGATTTGGGGTCAAACAGTCCCGTATGAAAAAAGGTGTTTTAGGACGATTGTTCCAATTCATGGATATAGAAAGCCTACCTTCCCTGTCTATCAGCGCAGGAATCCAAAATAAGCAAATTGATTCATTTTTCTGTTGCTGCATTTCTACAGTAAGCGGAGATTGTGCCGGACATAGGAGAATTTCGATTTTTGAGGTGCTTTTCCCTTTTCCACTTTCCAACCATAGTTCATTAGCGAGGTTTTTTCCAATAGTGTCTATATCCTTGTAGCTTTCCACCTTAAAAGGGTTGTGTGAAATTTCTATGGGTCGGATATCTGAGTAAAGCAGGGTGCTTTTCCAATATCTCAGCCAGTTTTGTAGCATGGCGGTTTCTTTCTAATGAATACGCTAATTTTGAACGAAGTGGTTTAAGTTTAAACCAGTACCTTCGCCACCTTGCCTAATTTAGCCTTAATACGCTATATCGATAAATATGCTTCATAAGGAAACTGTCTCTTTCGGCAGGCAATATATAAGGTCGTCTGAAAGATAAGCCTTATTTTCAGACGACCTTTTGTTCAAGCTAAACCTGATTCAGATTCAGCCCCTGTTTTTCAACCGTCCATGCAACTCCTGCACGCTGTACACGCCCAGGTGGTCGCGGCTTTTTGCGCCTTCGCTCATGGCTTCGCCGCCGGCGATGGTGGTGTAT
>CAKARM010000224.1:0-3975 GCA_916720585.1 uncultured Neisseria sp. | reverse complement strand
CGGCCGCTCCCTGAGCTACGCAACGGTTGTTTGCCTTGGTCGGATGCGGGTGGCGGCGGGCGGTTTGTTGCTATGATACGGGTGTTTCGATATACAAGGTCGGATTCTCGAAACCGACATCTCCAAAATTGCGGCTGCCGTTTGAAATGATGGAAATGTCGAAATATTTGTCGGATACTACGGCTTATCGTAAGTTGCTGAGTGTGTAGTCGGATTCTCGAATCCGAACAGTTTTAGACGTTCGGAATCCTCGCAAAAAAGGTCGTCTGAAACTTCCAGACGACCTTCCTGACAACTATTTACACGCTTTCTTCACAACAAACCTTCCGCTTTAACCCACGCCAAAATATCGGCTTCTACGGCTTCGGGTGAACCGGGGTTGTCGATTTTGACGCCGTATTCGTCTGCGCCGAGTTCTTCCAGAATTTCCAGTTGCGAATCCAGCATCCCCGCCTTCATGTAATGCCCTTGGCGCGCCATCATGCGCTCGAGGTTGATGGCTTGCGGCGGTGTCAGGTGGATGAAGGCGGTTTTGCCTTGTGCGCCGCGCAGGATGTCGCGGTATTGGCGTTTCAAGGCGGAGCAGGTAACGATGGTGTACGCCGCGCCGTTTTTCGCCTGTTCCGTCATCCAGTCGCGCAGGTTGCAGAGCCACGGATAGCGGTCTTCGTCGGTCAGCGGGATGCCCGCGCCCATTTTGTCGCGGTTGGCTTGGGAGTGGAAATCGTCGCCTTCGGCGTAGGGGCATTGGTTGAGGTGTTTTTGCAGGGATAGGGCGGCGGTGGTTTTGCCGCAGCCGCAAACGCCCATCATCACAAAATGCGTCGTCATGTTCTCTTCCTTTGTTGGATTTGAAAGATATAAGGTCGGGCAGACGGTTTAGAGTGTATCAAAACCGTTTTCAGACGACCTCAAACCACGGCAAACAGCAGCGCCGACACTGAAAAACCGATGGCGGCAATCAGCGTTTGGTTGACTGTCCATGTTTTCAGCGTGGTCGGTACGTCCATATCCAAAAGGCGGCCGACCAGCCAGAAGCCCGAGTCGTTGAAGTGGCTGCAACCGACCGAGCCTGCCGCGGTTGCCAAAACGACGCAGGCGAGTTGCCAGTCGTTGAAGCCTGCGGCGGCAACGGCGGGCGCCATCAATGCGGCGGCGGTGGTCAGCGCGACGGTTGCTGAACCTTGCGCGATACGCAGCGCCAATGCCACCAAGAAGCAGCCCAACAATACGGGTATACCCAAATCCGCCATGCTGTCCGCCAACGCCTGACCGATGCCCGACGCGCGCAACACGCCGCCGAACATGCCGCCCGCGCCGGTAATCAAGATGACCGAACAAACGGGGGCGAGTGCGCCGTCCACCGTTTTCTCCAGCGCGCTTGCCTTTTCGCCGCGTTTTCTGCCCAAAACATAGAGCGCCACCAAAACCGAAATCAGCAGCGCGACAGGGGTCGAACCGATCATGCGCGCCACCTGCACCCAATGTTCGTCCGCGCTGACGACTTTTTCACTGATTAAGGTAGACAGCCCCGTGTTCATAAAAATCAACAGCATAGGAATCAGCATAATGCCGACCACGGTCGAAGCCTTGGCAGGCGTTTGCGGCCGGTCGTTGTCCACCGCGCCGCCGCTGAGCAAATCGGGAACGGGAACGCGGATGGTGCGTCCCAAAACCTTCCCAAGCAGATAACCGCTGACATACCAAGTGAACATGGCGACGGGCAATCCCAAAATCAGTACCTGCCCAATGTTCGCCGAATAAAATTCCGAAGCCGCAATCGGACCGGGGTGGGGCGGCAGGAAAACGTGCATCACCGAAAACGCGCCGATAGACGCCAGAGCATAAGGCAATACGTCCTGCTTCATGCGCCGCGCCGTCGCGAAGACAATCGGCAGCATCACCACCAATCCCGCATCAAAGAAAATCGGGAAACCGAAAATCAGCGACGCCACGCCCAAAGCAAACGGCGCGCGTTTTTCGCCGAACATCCGAATAAGCGCATCCGCCAACGACTGCGCCCCGCCCGAAGTTTCTACCAGCCGCCCGAGCATCGCACCCAAACCGACCAGCAAAGCCACGCTGCCGAGCGTGCCGCCGAAGTTTTTCAACAGAACGTCGTTCACAATCTTATCCATCGGCAGCCCCGTCGCCACCGCCGTCAGCAGGCTCACCGACACCAGCGTCAACAGCGCGTGGACACGCAGTTTCACAATCAACAGCAAAATCAGCACAATCGCCATCGCCGCAATACTCAGCAGCCAGCCCGCGCTCAAAGTCTGAGTCCAACCATCCATTTTGAAGCCTTTCTTTGTAATCAGAATACAAGGTGGTTAAGGTTTTTCAAACGTATCCAATAGACCATAGCACGATTTGCAACGGGGTGGTATGGCGGATTTTTGATGCCGTAATCGTTTAATTATTTGATGAATTTTAATGATGAATGAGAAGTGAAATAGAGGGCGGAAAAGACAAGGTCGGATGAGGTGTCCGATAAGGCGGAGAGGTCGTCTGAAAGTTTCTTTATCGGGTGTCGAACATGAAATATTATGCAAAAAAGGTCGTCTGAAAACTTTTCAGACGACCTTTTCATTACCTCAACCTTACTATTAAGCCGCGTTGTCGAAGCCGCTGTGGCGCAGCAGTGCGTCTATGCTCGGTTCGCGTCCGCGGAAGGCTTTGAAGGATTCCGCTGCGCTGCGGGAGCCGCCAACAGCAAGGATTTCCTGCCAGAAGCGTTTGCCTGTGGCGGCGACGTCGTCGCTTTCTTCAAAGGCGGCGTAGGCGTCGGCGCTGAGGACTTCGGCCCATGCGTAGCTGTAATAGCCTGCGGAGTAGCCGCCGGCGAAGATGTGGCTGAAGCTCAAGGCAAAGCGGTTGTATTCGGGCGGTTGGATGACGGCGACTTCTTTGCGCACGCTGTCTAAAACCTGCGGCCAGTTTTTCAGACGGCCTTCGTCGTCTTCGCTGTAAATGGTCATGTCGAAGAGGGCGAACTCCATTTGGCGGACGAGGAACATGCCGCGTTGGAAGTTTTTGGCGGCGAGCATTTTGTCGAAGAGTTCTTTCGGCAGGGGCTCGCCGGTTTCTTCGTGGGCGGACATTTGCACCAAGACGTCGTATTCCCAGACGAAGTTTTCCATAAACTGGCTGGGCAGCTCGACTGCGTCCCACTCGACGCCGTTGATGCCGGATACGCCCAGTTCGTCGACTTGGGTGAGCAGGTGGTGCAGGCCGTGGCCGGTTTCGTGGAAGAGGGTGAGGATTTCGTCATGGCTCAGGCGGGCTTCTTTGCCGCCGACGGGCGGGGTGAAGTTGCAGACGAGGTAGGCGGTGGGCAGTTGCAGCGTGCCGTCGGCGAAGCGGCGGCGGCCTTTGTAGTCGTTCATCCACGCGCCGCCGCGTTTGCCTTCGCGGGCGTAGAGGTCCATATAGACGCCGCCTATGGTTTTGCCGTTTTGCTCCAATTCGAAGTAGCGCACGTCTTTGTGCCAGACGGGAACGGTTTTTTCGGAGAATCCGATGCCGTAGAGTTTTTTGATTTGGGCAAACAGGCCCGCCAGAACTTTGCTGACGGGGAAGTATTTTTTGACTTCGGTTTCGCTGAATGCGTATTTGGCTTCGCGCAGTTTTTCGCTGGCGTAGCTCAAGTCCCACGGCTGCGGGTCGGCGAGGTTCAGGCTTTCGCGGGCGAAGGCTTTGACTTCGGCGAGGTCTTTTTCGGCGTAGGGTTTGGCGCGGCGGGCGAGGTCGTGCAGGAAGGTGAGGACTTGTTCGGGGGTGTCCGCCATTTTAGTTGCCAACGACAATTCGGCGTAGTTTTTGAAGCCGAGCAGTTTGGCGGTTTGCAGGGCGTTTTCGAGCGTGCGGTCGATGTTGGCGGTGTTGTCGAATTTGCCGTCGTCTGAAAGTTCGCTGGCGCGGGTAACGTAGGCGCGGTAGATTTGTTCGCGCAGTTCGCGGTTGTCGGCGTAT
>CAKARM010000223.1:0-3980 GCA_916720585.1 uncultured Neisseria sp. | reverse complement strand
TTGGTGCTTCAGCACCTTAGAGAATCGTTCTCTTTAAGCTAAGGCGAGGCAACGCCGTACTGGTTTAAAGTTAATCTACTATAAAAATACGATGCGGTAGGGCCTGATATATTATAGTGCAAACTTCGCAGCGATACCGATTATCTGAAAATAATTTTGTTTGTTTGATTTTTATCCGGGTAGGGATAGCTTAGAGATATACTGTTCGATGGTTTTCAGACGACCTCTTATACAGATTGGGGTCGTCTGAAAAAATGAATACGGTAAGGAATGTTGCGTATATTCACGGAGTATGTGGTTGATGTGGAAAAAATGGTGGCCGATAGTATTGGCAATATTGGTAATAGGTATTGTCGGGCGCAGCTATTATGTGATGTATGCTCAAGCACAGGATATCAAACATGCTTGGGTGGAAGTGATGAAGCAATACGGTCAGCGTTCGGCGTTGGTATCCGATTTATCGAATGTCGTTAAGACGTATGCCGGCCCTGAAGAGGATATTTTGTTCAAGTTGTCTGACGTTCAAAGTCGGGCGGTCCGTATGAATCTGAATTTGGAAGAGGCTGCCAATCCGGCGAAATTGAAGCGTTTTCAGGAAGTTCAGGGAGAATTGAGCGGAATTTTGACACAAATGACGCTGATTTCAGACCATTATCCGCTTTTGGCGGAAAGCTTGGATTATCAGCGTCTGACTACGCGTCTTGAAGAGGCGGAAAACCGGATTAATCAAGCAAGGAACAACTATATTCAGGCTGTCCGCACCTATAATGCTACGTTGAGGCGTTTCCCGCAAAGTATGACCGCGAAACTTTTCGGGCAGTATGTAAGGGCAAATTTCAGTATTGAGAATGAACGTGAAATTTCCAATGCGCAACGGGTGCAATTTTGATACGGTTTTGCAGCCAATGGATTTGAGTGGTACCCAAAAGGGTCGTCTGAAAAACGTATTTTCAGACGACCCTTTTGTCATTTTGCAACGGATTATTGCCCGGTAATCAAGATTGATATAGTTCGGTGATTTATCTGTTTGTTTTGTAAGATGAAAATTAAAGTGTAAAAAAGTTTAAATTATATCCGTATGTCAAAATAAATGATAATGCAATAAAACCTTGATGGGTAAGGATGGGAGGGAGATTTTCAATTGAATGAGAAATGAGCGGGATTGAGTAAAAACTAGCAATTCTTAAAAAACTATTGAAATATATGAATAATATTTTTATGGCGTATTGTATTTTCATTTGATTAAAATAATCATGATATTGCGTCATGATGAAAATAACAAGGTTGGTTTCCAATGTAATATTGTTCATTATCATGGAAAAATAAATTTCCATTTATCCAAAATTTTTACCGTTAGCGACGAGAATGTAAGTTTTCTGCGAAATATCACTAAAATAACAATGTAGGCAGTTTGGCTGGTCTGTATTTTTGTCAAAAGGCCTATGCTTTTTAATTATATTCTGGGAGTGATTTATTATGACTTATCATTATGGCGGCTACTCATCCAAAGGCCACTTCAACGCATATTGCCCTCCGGTCAAACCGTACAATCCTTACTGCCCACCGAGCCATGGCGGTTTCGGTTACAAAGGCGGTTTCCATAACTACGGTTCTTCACACGGCTTCAAAATGCCTCACGGCAAATTCGGTCATGGCGCCTACTGCCCTCCGCCGAAACCTGCGTACAAATGCATCATCATCGATTTCAACTGCAACCCGGGTAAACCTTATTACCCTAAACCGGCTCCAAAACCGGTTCCTCCGAAGCATGTTGATCCTTACTGCCCACCGGTTGAGCCAAAACCACAGCCTCAACCCCAACCTAAGCCGCAGCCACAACCTCAGCCGCAGCCTAAACCCCAACCGCAGCCTCAACCACAGCCGCAACCTAAACCACAACCAAAACCGCAGCCTAAACCCAACGATAAAGACTGCAAAGATTGCGTTGACGATCAAAACCAACACAATACCTACGGACATGACGACAAAAATCCGGGTAACATCATCCGTGTTGACGAATGCGACAAAGATCAAAACGGCGCAACCAAAACTGTCGGTACCGATAAGAAAGACACCATTTACGGTACAAGCGGCGAAGACGTGATTTATGGCGGCGACGGTGCCGACGTAATTTACGGTGGCGACGGTAACGATACCCTGCAAGGCGGTAACAACGGTGACTCCCTGTACGGTGAAGGCGGTAAAGACTACCTGCAAGGCGGTGAAGGCAACGACTACCTGAACGGTGGTGCCGACGCTGACATCATGCGTGGTGGTGACGGTAACGACGTTTACTTTGTTGACCACAAAGGCGACCAAGTTATCGAGTACGGTAATGCCAGCGGCGGTATCGATACCGTTCGCAGCGTAATCGACTACACCCTGACCGACAACGTTGAACACCTGTTCTTGCAAGGTTCCGGCAACCTCAACGGTACCGGTAACGCTCTGAACAACGACATCAACGGCAACTCCGGCAACAACCACCTGTACGGCTTGGCAGGCGATGACTGCCTGGTTGGTAAAGACGGTAACGACTACCTCGACGGCGGCATTGGCAACGATGTCCTGATCGGCGGTACCGGCGACGATACCTACTTCTTCGATAAAGGTTACGGTCGCGACACCATCCAAGACGAAAGCGGTAACGATACCCTGCAATTCGGCAAAGGTATTTCTGCTTCCGACGTGTTGTTGAGCAAAACAGGCAACAGCCTGACCGTATCTGTCGGCGGCGGTGACACTGTTACCATTGACGACTGGTTCTCCGGTAACAACCATAAGATCGAAAACTTCAAGTTTGCCGATGGCAGCACTTACGAAGTAACCGGTCATGGCGATTACTACTCTCTGTCAGCTGTAAATAGCATCCAACAACAAACCCAAGTTCCTAGCATCTAATCTTTGATTAGCTATACTTAGGATTGATAAGGTCGTCTGAAAGCGTCTGCATCCGTGCAAAACGTTTTCAGACGACCTATTTTGTAAACAATCTGACCCAAAAATCCAAATTCGGATAAAATAACGGAATCCTGTTTAAACCGAGTCAGCGAAGGGAGAAACCTGAAATGTCCGAAATCAGCTTGAAAAAGATTTACTCCGGAAAAGTACGCGATTTATACGAAATCGACAGCAAACGCATGTTGATGGTCGCATCCGACCGATTGTCTGCATTTGACGTGATTTTAGACAATCCGATTCCGGGTAAAGGAGAAATTCTGACGCAGATTTCCAATTTCTGGTTTAAAAAACTGGCGCATATCATGCCCAATCATTTTACCGGCGATACAGTTTATGACGTGTTGCCTGAACATGAAGCCAAAGCCATCGAGAAACGCGCGGTTGTCGCCAAAAAATTGACTCCTGTCAAAGTAGAGGCGATTGTGCGCGGTTATTTGGCGGGCAGCGGGTGGAAAGATTACCAAAAAAACGGTTCTGTCTGCGGCATCAAACTTCCCGAAGGGATGAAAGAAGCGCAGCAGCTTCCGGAAGTGATTTTTACCCCGTCCACCAAGGCTGCCGTCGGCGATCATGATGAAAACATCAGTTTTGAAGAATGCGAACGCATTATCGGTAAAGAGCTGGCGGCTGAAGTGCGCGCTAAAGCCATTCTGCTTTATACGGAAGCCGCAGAATATGCAAAATCACGCGGTATCATCATATGCGATACCAAATTTGAATTCGGGCTGGATGAAAACGGTACATTAACCCTGATGGATGAAGTACTGACGCCCGATTCCAGCCGCTTTTGGCCGGCTAACCAATATCAAGTCGGCACTAATCCGCCGTCTTTTGACAAGCAATTTGTTCGGGATTGGTTGGAGCAAAGCGGTTGGAACAAAAAAGCTCCGGCACCGGACGTCCCTAGCGATGTTATTCAGAAAACAGTTGATAAATATCGGGAAGCATTGAATTTATTGACGGAATAATATAGTGGATTAAATTTAAATCAGGACAAGGCGACGAAGCCGCAGACAGTA
>CAKARM010000222.1:0-3994 GCA_916720585.1 uncultured Neisseria sp. | reverse complement strand
TGCTCATAAAAAAACTGCACCTTGTGAGTTGGAGGGGATGTCCAACTTTTGGGGTACAGTTCAAACTGGAAACAGGGTTTCAGACGACCTTTTGTAATCCGGCTGTATCTATTGGGAAAAATGATGAACGAACAAGATCAAGTAGAAATTTTTGAATCACTGTTGCAACAAACTGTTGACCGTTTGTTCGATAAATACGATGGAAATTTCGACCGTTTGGATAAACAAGAGCGAGAATTGGTTTACATTTGGCGCGCGGAAGCCGATATTTACAACGGCGGCATGCTCCAGTTTTTATGTAATTGGGGCTTTTCTGCCGCCGAAACGACCTGCGATATTTTAGAAAAAATGAAGGCCAATCGTAGTGCAGCCTTGATACGCCAGGCACTCGAGACAGTTACGTCTGAGGTGCAGAGAGTGCAAAAAGAAGGAAAAGTTTTAAAGGAAACATGGGATATTCCGAAATATCTCAGTTTGGAAAGTGAAAATCTCCTTGAGGACTTAGACGAGCAATATTGGGAAGACCCTGATAATTTATGTCAAAAAGGCTGGCAACATTATTTGAGCTGATTTTCAGACGACCTCATACTTTTCCTCTAAATCCAACCATCACACCGATAATTGTTCCAACAAAGCCTGTTTCAACGACGACTGCGTTTTCGGGTTTTTCAAATCGGGGCTGAAGACGATGAAGCTGTCTTCGACGCGTTCGTCCAGCGTGGAAATTTTGGCGTAGCGCAGGCTGACGTTGTGGGCGAAGAAGACTTCCGCCATGTCGGCGAGCAGGAAAGGGCGGTTGACGGCGGTGATTTCGACGGAGTACCAGTCGGGGTAGTCTTCTTCGGGGGTGATGGTGATGCTTGGCGCAATTGGCATGTAGCGGCTGCGGCGGCTGATGCGGCGGCTGTGGCTTTGGGTTTCGGCAACAGTGTGTCCGTGGATAAAGCTGTTGAGTTCGGCTTCGAGCGCGCTTTGGATGTCGGGGTAGTCTTCGGGGGCGTGCTGCGAGGGGATTTGTACGATGAAGGTGTCGAGGATGTAGTCGTGTTCGGTGATGAAGGCGCGGGCGGCGAGGATGTCGAAGCCGTGGCGGCTGAAGATGCGGCAGAGGCGGGCAAACAGGCGCGGACCGTTGGGCATGAAGACCATGACTTGGAAGCTGTCGCTTTTGGGCAGGATGCGGCTGCGGACGATAGGGGTTTCAAAGTCGTGTACGAGGTTGGCGGCGTGCCACAGGATTTCGCGGGACTGATGGCGGGCGAAATAGGCGGAACCGAGCGCGTTCCATAGTTTTTTCTGCTGTTTTTCGGGGACGGCGGCACGGGTGAGCAAATCGGCGGCTTCTTGTTGGCGGCGGCCGAAGAGGGCGTGCGGATTGCCGCCGTTGCCTGCGAGGTAGCGTCCGGCGGCGTGGAACAGGCTTTCCAGCAGGCTGGCGCGCCATGCGTTCCACAGTTTGGGATTGGTGCCGCGTATGTCGGAAATGGTCAGGAGGTAGAGTGCGCTGAGGCGTTCGTGGGTTTGTACGCGTTTGCAGAAGGCATCGAGTACGTCGGGGTCTTGGATGTCTTCTTTTTGGGCAACGGTGGACATGAGCAGGTGGTTTTCGACCAGCCAGGCGAGCAGGTCGCTTTCTTCTTCGGTCAGGAAGTGGTCGGCGGCAAATTGGCGCGCGTCTGCGATGCCTTGTACGGCATGGTCGCCGCCGCGTCCTTTGGCGATGTCGTGGAAGAAGGCGGCGAGATAGAGGATGTCTTGTTTTTCAAAGGACTGCATCAGCGCGGAGGCGTAGGGCAGTTCGTGGCTGTGCATGTCTAGGGCAAGACGGCGGACGTTGCGGACGACGGCGAGGATGTGGTCGTCCACAGGATAGATGTGGAACAGGTCATGCTGGAGCAGGCCGACGATTTTTTCCCACGCGGGCAGGTAGCGGCCCAACACGCCATAGAGGTTGAGAAAGCGCAGGGTTTGGGTCAGTCCGTTGCCGCGGCGGAAAAAGCCGGCGAAGCAGCGGCGGTTTTCGGGATTTTGGTAGAAGCTGCGGTTGATTTTACGCGTTGCGCCCCACCAAGCGCGCAGGGTTTGCGGTTCGAGCGCGGTAATGTCGTTGCGCTGCTGCATGATTTCAACGATTTTGAAAATGTGTTCGGGTCGTCTGAAAAAAATATCGGTGTGCCGCGCGGCGATTTGGTTGTTCACTTGGATGTAGTCGTCGTCAATCCGCAGGGTAACGCGCATCGGCGTCGAGGAAACGCGGCTTTGCAGCATGGGCGTGAGGATGCCGCTTAATTGTTTGACGGTTTTAATCGCGCGGTAAAACACGCGCATCAATTCTTCGCTTTGGCGGCGGAGGTTCACACCCTTATAGCCCATGCTTTCGGCGACTTGCGGCTGCAAATCGAACAGCAGGCGGTCTTCGGCGCGCTTGGCGTTTAAATGCAGATGGATGCGGATGTGGGCAAGGCGGCGGTAGCCGTGTGAAAGCATGCCGGCTTCAGTGCGCGTCAGAATACCTTGTTTGACCAGCGCAGGCAGGTTGGCCGCCAAGCCTTGCGCCTTCGCTATCCAAAGCAGGGTGTGGATGTCGCGCAGCCCGCCGGGACAGCTTTTGATGTTCGGCTCCAATACCGCTCCCGAACCTTGCGATTTGGCATGGCGGTGTTCCATCTCCACCAGTTTTGCTTCGATAAACGCCGCTACATTGCGTTGCGCGTTCATTTTTTCCGTCAACTCGTCCGCTGTTTGGCGGTTGCCGAACAAAAAACGAGCCTCTAAAAACGCCGTGTCCCCCGTAATATCATCACGCACGCTTTCGCACAGTTCGTCAACGGTGCCACTTTTGACCGACGGCGAAAGTTTCATATCCCATAAAGCCTGCACGAAAGCCGCAATTTTTTCCTGAAGGTCGTCTGAAACGGTTTCAGACGACACGATTGCCAAATCCAAATCAGAATAAGGATACAGCTCGCCGCGCCCGAAGCCGCCGGTCGCCATCAGGCATAATGCGCTGTTTTGAAAATGCTCTACCCACAATGCCGCCAACAAGGTTTCGACTGCCGCCGTGTATTCCCTGAAAAATACCGACACACGGTTGGCTTTCAAATAATGCGCTTCGGCGGCGGCACGCTGCTGTTTGAAGGTTTCCAATGCTGAAGACAGGTTTGCAGACATTTTTTATTCTTTCAAGTAGTGGGGAGAGGGCGCGGATGATTCGGCAGTCAAATATCGTTTTCAGACGACCTCTGTTGGGCATTAGAGGGATTGGTCATCAGGTTTAGCAGCTCCTGCGGCGGCAGCAGCAACTGATACGCAGCCACACCCAAAGCCGTCGCCATTTTTTCAATATTCGACAACGCAATGTTCCAGCGTTTGCGCTCCACAGCCGATACATAAGTCCTGTCCAAACCGCATTGCCGCGCCAGCTCTTCCTGAGACCAGCCCTTATTCACGCGGAAAAGCCGCATGTTGTACGCCAAGACCGCCCGTAAATCCTGCTCGTCAGGCAGTTCGGCAGGCGGAGTTAATTTATTGCTCATGATTTTGTTTCCGGATAAATGGTTAAATTTAAGAATTTGCTGTTACGGATTTTACTTCACATAAAAGCCAAAAAAAGGGGTGGCAACTGCCACACCCAAACACACACACATCAAGAGGAAAGAGATAGAGAGTATTAAATCAAAGCAGATGTATCATCTACTGATCAGAAAATCTTGAGGACTTTGAGAAGTGTTGTCTCAGTTCCAATGTCGGCGATTATAAATGAAACTCAATTTGGAGCTTTGATTCAAATCAAGTCTGAGGATTATTTATAAAATAAATTTTAAAGATAGGTTATGTTAATTGAAAACAGGGGCAGATTGAAGACAATTCATCTATTTTTATTTTAGATTGTGAACAAAATCCGTGCATCCTGCCGAAAATTCCTCTATAATAGCCACTCATTCGGAATGTAGCGCAGCCCGGTAGCGCACTTCGTTCGGGACGAAGGGGTCGG
>CAKARM010000221.1:0-3995 GCA_916720585.1 uncultured Neisseria sp. | reverse complement strand
GAACAGCTCTTTGCTGCGGCCTTCTTCGATAACGGAAATCTGATTGTGGTAGCGCCCCAAATAATCATGCGCGCCTTGTGCAATCGCGCCGTTCAATACCGAACCGGAAATCACGCGGTTGTCTGCGTCAACCAATTCGCCGGCGGTAAGTTGAGACACCTTCGCACCCAAAACGGTACGCAAGAGGCGCGGTTTATTGACTTGCGGGCCGCCCAAAGCAACTACGCGCTCGGTATTCAGACGACCTGTTACGAACAAACGTCCGATCGCAATTACATCTTGATAATTGATGGTCCAAACGGTTTTATTCGCGCCGACAGGCTCGATGAAATGAATGTGCGTACCGCTCAAACCCGCGGGATGCGGGCCGCCGAATTCGTGTGTTTCAATGTTGGCGGCGTTTTCAGACGGCACGTCCGCGCCGGCTGCTTTACACACATGGATTTTGCGTTCGGTCAGACGGCTCAACACCAGCAAACCTCGTCTGAAATCCTCGGCGGCTTCTTTGATCACGACCACAGGGTCTGCCGCCAGCGGATTGGTGTCCATCGCATTGACGAAAATGGCGAACGGCTCGGCATCGACGGCAGGGATTTTGCTGAACGGACGGGTGCGCAGCGCAGTCCACAAACCGGATTGAATCAGATTGCGGCGCACTTCTTCGCCGCTTAAGTTTGCCAACGCATCGGGCGCGTAGCGTTCGAACTCGATTTCGTCATCGCCCTCAACGGCAATCACGACCGACTGAAGCACGCGCTTTTCGCCGCGGTGAATCGCAGCGATTTTGCCGGAAGCCGGCGCAGTAAACACCACGCCCGGATTTTTCTTGTCTTCAAACAGCACTTGGCCTTTTTTGACGGCATCGCCTTCCTTGACTTTCATCGAGGGGCGCATACCGGCATATTCTTCGCCAAGCAACGCGACTTCGGTAATGGCCGGACCGTCGTAAACGGCTTGCTCCGGTCTGCCCGCGATGGGCAGGTCTAGGCCTTTTTTGATTTTAATCATAGATTTGCATTACTTGTGATGAGTTAAACAGAATAAAATGTTCCAACTTTTCAGACGACGTTTGAAATGGCAAAGCATGGGGGAGGTCGTCTGAAAGTAAAGCCTTACTTACGGAAAACAACAATTAAATGAAAACTGTAAAATGTTTGATTTTAGCAGGAACAGCCCGCCTTATGTCAGATTTACGCAGATTTTTTCCAGCTTCCTGCCCCGAATCCCGCGCAAAGCAGCCCTCCAATAAAATTACAAGATATTGATGCCCCAAATTAATCCCTGGCAGAATACAAAAAGGTCGTCTGAAAACCGAATCAATAAGAATCAGGTTTTCAGACGACCTTTTGAAGTTTAGGAATCAGAACAACTGCCAAACGAAGAAAATCAGCGTGTGCAGTATAAACAGCGGAATCAACACCCCCACCGACCACATCATATAACCGAAGAAAGTCGGCATCGGCACGCCGCGCTGCTCGGCAATCGCTTTAACCATAAAGTTCGGCGCATTGCCGATATAAGTGAGCGCGCCCATAAACACCGAACCCATGGATACCGCCAACAGCGAATGGAACAGATGCCCCGTCATCAGCGCCTGAGCATCGCCGCCCGCCATATTGAAGAACACCAGATAAGTCGGCGCATTATCCAAAAATGCGGACAACAAACCGCTCATCCAGAAATACATCGTATTAATCGGATTGCCCGAAGCGTCATGCACCAACGACACCACCGCACCCAGCGCACCCGCCTCGCCTGCCTTCAAAATCGCCAAAACAGGGGAAATCGTAATGAAAATACCCAAAAACAGTTTGCCCACTTCGGCAATCGGGTCGAAATTGAATTCATTGCCCGCCCTGACCTGTTTGGGCGTAATCAGCAGCGAAACCATGGTCAGCACCAGCAAAATCACATCGCGCACCAAGTTTTGCAACGCATAGTGGCTGCCTAAAATCTCAAACCCCGGATGATCGGGCTTCCACAAGCCGGACAGCAAAACCGCACCGACCACGCCCGCCAGCAGCAGAAAATTCCATTTGCCGGCAATACGCAAATCTTCATCGTCCTCCTCTTCCTGACGAATCTGTTCCACATTGGCTTCACGCGCGTGATAACGGCTGTCGATAATATAAAACACCAGCAACAGCACCACCGTACTGATCAATACGGGCATCAACATGTGTTTCACCGTCCACATGAAATCCACGCCCTTCAAGAAACCCAAAAACAGCGGAGGATCGCCCAACGGCGTCAGGCCGCCGCCGATATTTGCCACCAAAAAAATAAAGAATATAACGACATGCACCTTATTCTTGCGGTAATGGTTTGCCTTAAGCAGCGGACGAATCATCAGCATTGCCGCACCGGTCGTCCCCATAAAGGAAGCCATCACCGTCCCCGCCGCCAGCAGCCCGGTATTCAGCGCAGGCGTACCATTGAGCTTACCCCAAACCAAAATTCCGCCCGAAATCGTGTATAAAGCCAAAAGCAACAGGATAAACGGGATATATTCCTCAACCAGCGCATGGGCAACCGTATGCACACCCGCCCCGAAACCGAACACAACGGCGAACGGAACCAAAAACAGCAGCGTCCAAAACGCTGTAATCTTGCCGAAATGGTGATGCCAGGTATGCGCGAAAAAGAGCGGGCCCAACGCGATAGACAAAAGAATCAACGCGAACGGCGCACCCCAAAACAGACTGAGCGTCGCGCCGTCAAAATCAGCGGCGTGAGACACAGCGGGAAGCAGGATGAGGGATAGAATTGGTAAGCGGCGCATTGTTTTTCCTTG
Organism: uncultured Neisseria sp.; assembly: GCA_916720585.1. Classification (GTDB taxonomy): domain Bacteria; phylum Pseudomonadota; class Gammaproteobacteria; order Burkholderiales; family Neisseriaceae; genus Neisseria. Next base: position 1,201 of record CAKARM010000221.1, on the reverse strand, counting down.
TTTTTTTTTAGTTTTTCTTATGGACGAAAAGCCTAAACAAACACATCCGCACAATGCCGTGAAATCAAACAAAAACGTCTGCAACCAACCTTGGCATCAAGCGGCGGAGTGTTGCCATATGTAAACCTTGTTTGATTGTAAGTGAAAACCCTGCCCCAAACCAGTCAAAATAACCGACCGCCCTACCTTGTTTCTCAATATTCACTCCCCTATTCCACCATGTCTGCCGAATCAGATTTTCAAAATCCTTTTGAAAATAAAATGCTAGGTCAAAACAATGTAAACTATCAAAATATAACTTTAGATTTATTTTTCCAAACATTTACACTCCGCCCATTGGACAGGAAATTATCGACCGCCGAAATCCGCTTTCCACCCAAAGCAGCAAACCACAGGCAAGACAAGTCTACTGCGGCAGTGCAACCCAAATGATCAATATAAAGCCGGTCGGCAATAGCAGACACATTATCTTTTTCAGACGACCTTGTAAGCGGAATAATTTATGATACAATACGCCCCTACTCTTGAACGGGTCTGTAGCTCAGGGGTTAGAGCAGGGGACTCATAATCCCTTGGTCGTGGGTTCGAACCCCACCGGACCCACCAATCAAATCAATGCCTTGCGTAAGCAAGGTATTTTTTCATGTCGCAACTGTGTCCAATTTGTGTCTTAATATAGTCGATTCCGTCCAATACCGCAGCATGGGCTTGAAGATATTCCGCCGACAAATTCGCTAAATCATTCCCTGCCTGATTTGCCTACATCAGGGTAAACCCATGCAGCTCCTAGTGCCAATCTAGTGCAATCTAATCAAAACGTCGTCTGAAAATCGAAATTCGTTTTCAGACGACGTTTTATGAGAAATGCAGCGAATCCCTTTCACCTTCTCCAAAAAACTCAATCTCCTCCCTCGTTCCTTCCCTCTTCTCCCGCCAAGCCGTGCAGCAACAACCCCAATACGTCCTGCGGCAGTTTTTGCGGCGCAACGGCATAAAGCGCGGCCAGTTGCGGATGGCGCATCAATATATCCGCCTGACGGATGAACAGGTCGATGAGTTCCACCGGCAAATCGGGCTGAATCAGGCGGCGTTGTTGCAGGGTGTGGAAGAAGCCGCGCATAAAGGCGTATTTTTCTTCGTTCAATTCGTGGAAAAACCGCTCCAGCTCCAAATCGGTGTTCTCTTCGATGTCGCGCAGGAA
>CAKARM010000220.1:0-4024 GCA_916720585.1 uncultured Neisseria sp. | reverse complement strand
AGTTGGAGGGGATGTCCAACTTTTGGGGTGCAGTTCAGTTTTCAGACGACCTTTTTGTTATCAGGTTTGCCATGCGTGCAAAGCGGCAAGCCTTGAAAAGGAGCGGCTCTGCGTTAAACTGCAAGAGCAAAACAAGCAACGCAAAGGAAATACGATGGATATCCTTACCCGCCTTCAAAACTTGCCGCCGAGCAAGTTTCATTACAGGCTTTTGGTGCTGGTCGGTATCGGCTGGCTGTTTGACGCGATGGATACCGGGCTGGTGTCGTTCATCCTGCCCGAGCTGGGCAAGGACTGGTCGCTTGCGCCTGCGCAATTGGGCTGGATAGTCAGCATCTCTTTTATCGGCATGGCACTGGGCGCGGTCATCAGCGGCTGGCTGGCAGACCGCTTCGGAAGGAAAACCGTATTTGCCGCGACCATGGCGGTGTACAGCACGGCAACAGGCCTATGCGCCTTCGCACCCGACATTGCAACACTGCTTACCTGCCGCTTCTTTGTCGGCGTAGGACTGGGCGGGCAGCTCCCCGTTGCAGTGTCCTTAGTCAGCGAATACGCCCCGCCGAAAGTACGCGGTCGATTTATCGTGTTGCTGGAAAGTTTTTGGGGGCTGGGCTGGCTTGCCGCCGCACTCGCTTCCTATTTCTTTATCCCAAAATTCGGCTGGCATAGCGCGTTTTTAATCGGCGCGCTGCCGATTTTGTATATCCCGCTGGTGTTGAAATTCATACCCGAATCCGTACCCTACCTGCTCTCGCAAGGCAAAACGGACGAGGCGCACCGGCTGGTCAGCCGCTTGGAAGAAGAAGCGGGAATTACGCCCGCCGCAACCGCCGTAGCACCGCCGCAACAAGAAAAACAGCGCATCCGTTTTATGCAACTATGGCAACAGCCTTTCGCACGGCGCACGCTGATGCTGTGGCTGGTTTGGTTCGGCATTGTCTTTTCCTATTACGGCATTTTTACTTGGCTGCCGAAACTCTTGGTCGAACAAGGCAATACGGTGGTCAAAACCTTTGAATATGTGCTGGTGATGATAGTCGCGCAACTGCCCGGCTACATCGCGGCGGCAGCATTGGTGGAAAAAATCGGGCGCAAAGCGACTTTGGCGGGCTTTCTCGCCGCCTGTGCCGTCTGCGCGTGGTTTTTCGGACAAAGCAGCAGCGCCACCGAAGTGATGGCATGGGGCAGCCTGATGTCGTTCTTCAACCTCGGCGCATGGGGCGTTTTATACACCTACACGCCCGAACTCTACCCCCTCCGCTTCCGTGCCTTCGCCTCCGGCTGGGCTGGCGCCATCGGACGCGCGGGCGGCATCCTCGCGCCTATGGTGGTCGCCAAAATGGTCGGCGGCAGCAGCGGATTCGGCAATATATTCATGATGTTCGCTGGCGTAATGATGCTGATTGTATTGGTGATTTTGGCTCTAGGCGAAGAAACCAAAGGCAGGACGCTGGAAGACATCAACGGATAAACGCCGTTTTTCAAATCATCCCGCCAAATAAAAGGTCGTCTGAAAGTGTCACTTCACCAAAGTCAAACAACACTTTCAGACAACCTATTTCATTGAAATCCGGCTACGCGCCCTATTTCGCCCAAATTACCGTTTCCGACGCATCGCGGCGCGGTTTCGGGGTAATGTCGCGCACACGGTAGTCGAAGGTTGCGGCGACGGACAATCCGTAATGTTCAGGGTCGAGCAATCCGTCTTCGGCAAGGATTTTTTCCACTGCGGCATACTCCATGCCTTCGATGGCGCAAGAATCAATGCCGAGCATTGCTGCGCCGGTAAGCATATTGCCCAGCGCGATGTAGGTTTGCTTGCTTGCCCAGTCAAACAGGGCGCGTTCGTCGTCGGCGATGGGCATATCGTGGGTTTGGAAACGGCGGTAGCGTTCAAATGCGCCCGCCCGTTCTTCGGCGGTCAGACCGCGTCTGTCCATCAATTCTTCAAAAGCGGGGCTGTCGTAGCGGGCGTGTTTTCGAGCCAACAGGAAAACGACGTGGCTGGCATCCGAAATGGAAGCCTGCATCCCCCAGGCGAAGGGTTTGATTTTTTCGCGCAATGTCGTGTTCTGTACGACCACAAACTGCCACGGCTCGCAGCCGACGGAGCTGGGCGAGAGGCGTCCGAAGTCAAGGATGGCGGCAAAATCTTCGGCACTGATTTTGCGCGCAGGGTCGTAGTAGCGGACGGAAACGCGGCGTTTGAAAATTTCGAGGGCTTGTTCGCGGGTCAGTATCATGATGATTCCTTTGATTGAGTATGGAAGGGACTTCCTTTCGGACAATCAGAATGGTCAAACGTTCGCAAAGATTGCAACACCAGCGGCAGCGAAACTGTTTGACGGTTGTGTGCAGAAAGATAGGCAGCGTTAATCAGCTCCAGCGATTTCAAGCCTTCGCGTCCATCGACAATAGGCTCGGCTTTGCCGCGCAATACATCGACAACATTTTGATAATACAGCGGATGCCCGAAACCGTACACCGACGTGGTTTCGTAATTGGCGGTTTTGACCTGTTCGTCGTAATCACGCTCGTCGGCAAAATTCCACTCCTGAATTTCGTTCACCGCCATGCCGCCGATGCGTACCGTGCCGGTTTCGCCCAAAATGGTAATCGAGCCTTCGAGGTTTTTCGGATAGGTGCACATGGTTACCGCCATCGAGCCGAGCGTGCCGTCGCGCCAACGGAGGTTCATCACGCCCGTGTCTTCAGCTTCAATTTTGCGGTGGGTCGCAATCATCGCCTGCACTTCCGCCACTGGGCCGATAAGCCATTCCATCAAATCGACGTAGTGGCTAGCCTGATTCATGAACGCGCCGCCGTCCATCTTCCAAGTGCCGCGCCAACCGCCTCCTTGGTCGTAATACGACTGCGGGCGCGTCCAAAAAACGTTTAAATGCACCATATAGATTTTGCCGAAGCGTTGTTCTGCGACCGCGCGTTTGAGTAGTTGCAGCGTGGCGTTCAGACGGTTTTGTTTCACGACAAACAAGCGTTTGCCCGCTTTGTCGGCAGCTTGAACCATAAGTTCGCCGTCGGCAAAGCAGGTTGCCATCGGTTTTTCGGTGACGACGTGAAAACCCGCTTCCAACGCCTCAACCGCCTGTTCGGGATGCAAACCGGACGGCGTAGTGATGACGATTACGTCGGCATCGGTTTCGGCCAGCATGTCGGTATAGCAGGCATAGCCTTTCGCACCGGTGCGCTTGACCGCCGCTTCAAGCGCGGCAGGATCGATGTCGCACACGGCAACGAGTTCGCAATCTTCTTGCAATACTTCAAACGAACCGAAATGGTTGTTGGAAATACGGCCGCAGCCGACTAAGGCGAATTTGATTTTGCGGTTTTGAATGGTTTCAGACATTTTCAGACGACGTATATAGTTATAAAAAACGGAAAAAGATTATAGATAAATCAGCCCTCAACCGATACCTAAAATCATGAAAAATTTGACGGGGCGGCAAGATATGGGCGTGCTTTCCGCCGTCGGCCCTTTCCTTTCAAACTCAGGCTGATATGAAGTTAATTTACAACAAATGCGTATCGTGGTTTATAATCCTATTCTTACGAAACAGGGGTGCTGCCTGATGTTCTGGCGGCTGAGAAATACCCTTTACACCCGATCGGGATAATACCTGCGTGGGGAGTTTTCACGGATTCTGTCTTTCAGACGGCTTTTTTTGATATTGAGGCCGTCTGAAAAAGCAAAACGCTCCTGTTTCTTCTTTTCAAACGAGAAAACAGGAGCATTTTTTATGACTACGCCAAAGAAAACCGCCAAAACTTCCGGCAACGAAGCACGCGAACTTGCCGACTTGAGCGAAGACATCGGCATCCGCTTCAAATATCCGAACTCGGAGCGCGTGTATCTGCAAGGCAGCCGCGACGACATCCGCGTGCCTTTGCGCGAAATCCGTCAGGACGACACCTACACGGCACACATCGATCTGAAACAAGGTTTGCCGCACGTCCGCACCGCATGGCTGGACGAACGCGGCGATACCGAAATCCTGCCCAA
>CAKARM010000219.1:0-4098 GCA_916720585.1 uncultured Neisseria sp. | reverse complement strand
AATCCCTGCAAATGAGCCTACGCTGGGCTGAACGCAGCAAAAAAGCCTTTGAAGATTTGAAGAACCCAAATGCCCTATTCGGCATCGTGCAAGGCGCGATGTATGAAGATTTGCGCGAAGAATCGCTGCACGGCTTGGAACAATTCGACTTCCCCGGCCTTGCCATCGGCGGCCTGTCCGTCGGCGAACCCAAACCCGAAATGTACCGCATGCTGCGCGCCGTCGGACCGATGCTGCCCGAACACAAACCGCATTACCTGATGGGCGTCGGCACACCGGAAGACTTGGTGTACGGCGTGGCGCACGGCGTGGACATGTTTGACTGCGTCATGCCCACCCGCAACGCCCGCAACGGCTGGCTGTTCACCCGTTTCGGCGATTTGAAAATCAAAAACGCCAAACACAAGCTAGACAAGCGCCCGATAGACGAAAGCTGCACCTGCTACGCCTGCCAAAACTTCAGCCGCGCCTACCTGCACCACCTGCACCGCGCCGGCGAAATCTTGGGCGCGCAACTCAACACCATCCACAACCTGCATTTCTACCAAGTCATCATGGCAGAAATGCGCGAAGCCATCGAGCAAGGAAAATTTGCCGATTGGCAGGCTCAATTCCATGAAAACCGCGCCCGCGGGATAGATTGAGATTGAACCATGCTTATCGAGGTCGTCTGAAAACGTTATATTCAAGCAAACACCGTTTTCAGACGACCTTGCTGTTATAATGCAAACATTAATTTACATTATTTGAGAGTGCGATATGTTTACCCAAGCAGCCCAAGAATTGACCACCGTCCGCGATATCCTGCGTTTCGCCGTCAGCCGTTTCAACGATGCCGGTTTGTTTTTCGGGCACGGCTCGGGCAACGCGCACGATGAAGCCGCCTACCTGATCCTACACACCCTCAACCTACCGCTGGACACGCTGGAGCCCTACCTCGATGCCAAGCTGCTGCAAAGCGAGAAAGAAGAAGTGTTGGCAGTACTGGAACGTCGTGCAGTCGAACACATCCCCGCAGCCTACCTCACCCATCAGGCATGGCAAGGCGATTTCGATTTTTATGTTGACGAACGCGTCATCGTACCGCGCTCGTTTATTTACGAGCTGCTCGGCGACAACCTCACCCCATGGATAGAACACCCCGAATTGGTTCACCGCGCATTGGACTTGTGTACCGGCAGCGGCTGCCTCGCCATTCAAATGGCACACCACTACCCCGCCGCTGAAATTGACGCCGTCGATTTGAGCTTGGATGCACTGGAAGTAGCCGCCATCAACATCGAAGATTATGGATTGGAAGACCGTATCAACCTGATTCACACCGATTTGTTCGAAGGTTTGGAAGGCACATACGACCTGATCGTTTCCAACCCGCCTTATGTCGATGCCGAATCGGTCGATATGCTGCCCGACGAATACCTGCACGAACCCGAACTCGCCTTGGGCAGCGGCGAAGACGGTTTGGACGCCACCCGCCAAATCCTGCTGCACGCAGCCAAATACCTCAAACCCAAAGGCGTACTGCTGGTCGAAATCGGACACAACCGCGACGTATTGGAAGCCGCCTATCCCGAATTGCCGTTCACTTGGCTGGAAACCAGCGGCGGCGACGGATTCGTATTCTTGCTGACCCGCGAGCAATTGCTGGGATTGGAATAATCCCTTGCTGATTTTGATACGGCCGAAAATCTTCTGCATATAGGTTTTCGGCCGTATTTTCATGATTGTGCTCGCCCCAAACCATTATTATTAACGTTGAACATATCCGTTTAATCTGTTTTCAGACGACCTCCCTACACACAAAATCAATATTCCAATCGGAACCATTTCTTATATTTATTGTCTGTATTTAAATAAGCATTCATAAAAATATTATATTTAACCCGCATGACCTGATGGATTATAATGACGAATAACAGCCGGAATATGCTTTATTCAAATATTATCGACTTGACGACTCAACTAAATACCTATTATTTACATCTCCGCCACATCGGAACAATCAGACAATGAACCACTTTTGGACAAACAGCCTGACCGCCTGCATCCTACTTGGCGCGTCGCTTCAAGCTTCGGCACAAACCCACTCCGTTTATTTCAATCAAAACGGCAAAATTACCGCCACAATGTCATCGGTAGCTTACGTCCGCCAATACACCGTCGAATCCGGCGTAGCGCAAGTGCAGGACTTTTACTATCCGTCCATGAAAAAATATTCCGACCCGTATGAAATACCGGCAGCGCAGATCAAAACCTTCGTTCCCGTCCTCAACAACGGTACTTTGACACTTTGGCATTTCAACGGGCAAAAGAAAATGATCGGCAGCTACCGCAACGGCAAGCCGAACGGCGAATGGACCAACTGGTACCCCAACGGTAAAAAATCGGCGGTCATGCCCTATCTGAACGGCTTGAGCGAAGGCGTCGGCTCACGCTATTACCGCAACGGTACGAAAGAAAGCGAAATCCAATTCAAACATGACAAGGCAAACGGCTACTGGAAGCAATGGTATCCCAACGGCAGCCCGAAAACCGAAATGACCATGGTCAACGACAAACCGACCGAAATCATGAGTTGGGACGAAAACGGCCGCGCCCTTTCTGAAATTACCATTACCAACGGCAAACGCAACGGCGTTGTCTTGGAATGGTATGACGACGGAGCTAAAAAGTCCGAAACGGTTTACGCCAACGACCAAATAGTGAAAAAGACAAATTGGGACAAAGAAGGTTACGTTATTGAATAACAGAAAAGGGAAACGATATGTTTCCTTTTTTGTTTAAAACATCACTCTCCTTACCGAATCATGCCGGCCTGACAGGGGTCGTCTGAAACCTGCCGTTCCCGATAGCATAGAATTTACATTTAAATATCAACCGCTCCCCTTGTTCCTTTACAGATTTCGTTTAAAATACAACCCAAACAACAACTATTCAAATTACATAAAACTATGCGCTATTACGGTACGATTACACGCTGGAATGACAACCGCCAATTTGGAGCCATCCGCGAAGAAAGCATGGGTACAGAAGTATTCGCCCCGCTTTCCGCCTTTACCACACTGACACGTCCGCCTGCCGAAGGCCAACGCGTCTCATTCGACATCGTCAAAGGCAGACGCGGACGCGACGAAGCCGAAAATATCTGCTTCTCCCTTGACTGTGTCGATGAATTCGACTTTTTCGACACCGAACCTGAGCCGTATAAAAAAACCTTTTCCAAGCTCTTGCTGATTATCCCCATCATCGCCCTGTTTGCCGCCGGCGGATGGTTCGGCTGGGATTACTGGCAGAAATACCAGCAACAGGCGCAAGCGGCAGCGGCCGCGCCGCCGAAGACGATGGTGGAAGAAGTTGCAGCCAAAATAAAAGCCGAACGCGAAGAGTGGTTGGATGCGGTAAACAACCGCAAAACTCAAAAACAAACAAAACCCGACAACAGCAAAGCCGCCCGCAACAGCTCCTCCAAAGAAGCAAAATAATGGCTGCGTAGCAATCAAAACTGAGCAGAACCAACTTCATGCAAAAGGTCGTCTGAAAACCCAAATCCAAGGTTTTCAGACGACCTTTCACCTTAGCCCTGTTTCAACACCCCAAATTCTTTTAAAATACCGCCTGATTTGAATTTAACCGAGAGACCGAACTTCATGAACCTACATCAAACCGTCGAACGCGAAGCCGCTGCTGCCTTTGCCGCCGCAGGCATCGCCGACAGCCCCGTTGTCTTGCAGCCGACCAAAAACGCCGAACACGGCGATTTTCAAATCAACGGCGTGATGGGTGCGGCGAAAAGAGCCAAACAAAATCCGCGCGAGTTGGCGCAAAAGGTTGCCGAAGCATTGGCGGGCAACGCCGTGATTGAAAGCGCGGAAGTGGCCGGCCCGGGCTTCATCAACCTGCGCCTGCGCCCCGAATTTCTCGCCCAAAACATTCATGCGGCTTTGAACGACGCACGTTTCGGCATAGCGAAAACCGACAAACCGCAAACCGTCGTCATCGACTATTCCTCGCCCAATCTGGCGAAGGAAATGCACGTCGGTCATCTGCGTTCCAGCATCATCGGCGACAGCATTTCGCGCGTATTGGAATTTATGGGCA
>CAKARM010000218.1:0-4159 GCA_916720585.1 uncultured Neisseria sp. | reverse complement strand
ACTGTCTGCGGCTTCGTCGCCTTGTCCTGATTTAAATTTAATCCACTATATTTTAATACTTTAATGGTTTGAAAAAAGGCGGGCAAGAACGCCCGCCTTGCAATTTATCTGCCTCAAGCGTAATGGATACCCAATACTTTGGCGTTGTGGCTGATGATTTCTTCGGCAAGCTGCGGGTTGTCGTTGAGCTTGATGCCGAAGCCGGGAACAAGTTCTTTCAGACGACCTTCCCATGAGGAAATGCGGCTTGGGAAGCATTGGTGGATGAGTTTGATCATCAAGGGTACGGCGGTTGATGCGCCGGGGGATGCGCCCAAGAGTGCGGCGAGCGAGCCGTCGGCGTGGGCGACGATTTCGGTGCCGAATTGGAGGACGCCGCCTTTTTCGGAGTCTTTTTTGATGATTTGAACGCGTTGTCCTGCGGTGATGAGTTCCCAGTCGTCAGGGTTTGCTTCGGGGTAGTATTCCAGCAGGGAGGCGAAGCGTTCTTCTTTGGTTTTGCGCAATTCGCCCAAGAGGTATTTGGTCAGGGGCATATTTGCCCAGCCGGCGCGCAGCATGGGGTAGAGGTTGTCCAAGTGGATGGACAGGGGCAAATCCATGAGCGAGCCTTGTTTGAGGAAGTTGGAGCGGAAGCCTGCGTAAGGGCCGAACATCAGGTGGCGTTTACCGTCGACGTTGCGGGTGTCGAGGTGTGGAACAGACATCGGAGGCGCGCCGACGGAGGCTTGTCCGTACACTTTGGCGTTGTGCTGCGCGGCGGTTTCGGGGTTGCTGTTGCGGAAGAACAGACCGGAAACGGGGAAGCCGCCGTAGCCTTTGCCTTCGGGAATGCCTGATTTTTGCAACAGGGTCAATGCGCCGCCGCCTGCGCCGAGGAAGAGGAAACGGGTGCGCAGGGTGAGTTGTCCGTCAGGATTGCGGGTGTCGCTGGTTTTGAGTACCCATGCGCCGTCGGATTCGCGTTTGACATCTTCGACGTGGCGGTTGAACTCGATTTTGACGCCTTTTTCGCGCAGGTATTGCACCATTTGGCGGGTCAGGCTGCCGAAATCGACGTCCGTACCTTCGGCGGAGTAGTTGGCGGCGACGGGTTGTCCTTCTTTACGACCGTTGATGACCAGCGGCGCCCATTCGGCGATTTTGGCGCGGTCGGTGGAGAATTCCATCCTTTCGAAGAGTTTTTGGGATTTGAATGCGTCGAAACGTTTTTGCAGGTAGTCGCAATGGTCGGTGTTCATGACCAGCGACATATGCGGGACGGTATGGATGAAGGAGTTGTCGGTGATTTTGCCTTCTTCGACAAGCGATGACCAGAACTGGCGGCTGATGTGGAATTGTTCGGCAATATTGAGGGCGCGGGTCGGGTCGATGGTGCCGTCTGCGCCGAGCGGGGCGTAATTGAGTTCGCATAACGCGGAATGCCCTGTGCCGGCGTTGTTCCAAGCGTTTGACGATTCCAACGCTACGTCTTCCAAGCGTTCGATAAGGGTGATTTCCCAAGACGGTTCGAGTTCTTTGAGCAAAACGCCCAAAGTCGCGCTCATAATGCCTCCACCCACCAAGACAACATCTGTTGCTTCAGCCATGGTTGTACTCCTAGAAACAGGCATATCCTGCCTTTATGATTATCCGTTGTATTACGAACGCCTGTTTCGGCGGTAAAACCTGCTGGCGCGGTGTTTTTGGCGTGGAAGATTGCGCGCGGGTTTTACGTTTTGAACCGATGTTAAACCGTTCATAATATATTATTGAGAATTTAGTGGATTTTTCTGAGAATTGCAAAGATTTTCTGTTTGGATTTACATAAACGCGGTTTGAAAAGGTCGTCTGAAACATTCAGACGACCTTTATTTATCAGGTGTTTGGCGGGGTTGGACCTGATTTCATTCACTTCTTAAAGACTTCAGATTGTCAGCAAGATGGACGTGTTTTGATGAAAAAATGAAGAAGAAAACGTTTTTTCAGGGCGCGTCATAAGCTGCCGCTTTTTTGAGTAGTTTTGCCCTTGCCTGAGGCCATTCTTCGCGCAACAGGCTGTATTCCACAGTATCGCGTACGCTGCCGTCTTTCCGCAATTTGTGGCAGCGCAAGATGCCGTCTTGGTGTGCGCCCAGGCGTTCGATGGCGCGTTGGGAGGCGGTGTTGAGGTTGTCGGTCTGCCAACAGACGCAGCGACAGTTTAAAGTGTCGAAGACGTAGTCGAGTAACATGATTTTGCAGGCGGTATTGATGCGCGTGCGCCGTGCCGACAGGGCGTACCATGTGAAACCGATGTAGAGGCGGGGGATGGCGGGGTCGATGTGGTAAAGCGAAGTCGAGCCGACGATTTTGCCCGTGTCTTCGTCGATGACGGCAAAGGCGAGGCGGGTTTGTGTGGCGGTGCGGATGTAGTCCGCTACTTGGTCGGGTTCGGGCGCAGTGGTTACGTTCAGCTTCCAGACTTCGCCGTCGCAAACTGCTTCGCGCAAACCGGCTTCGTGTGCCGCTGTCAAAGGTTCGAGACGGACGCGGTCGAAGGACAAAACGGGAACGGATGAAAAATCAGTCATGAGGTTTCCTTTGTATTGGATGGTTTGAGTTTTCAGACGACCTTTTATAGTGTCTTAACGGACGGCATCTTTGAGGTCGTCTGAAAGCTATTGATTAATGATGTTTGAACACCAGCACGCCCGACTCTGATACAAACCCGTCCAGCGGCAGGTCGTGCGGTTCGCGCGGCAGCGTGTCAACCAGTTGGCAAGCGAAGCCTACGCCTATGGTTTTTGCCTGTAAACGGTATTTCATCGCCGCGAGCGTCGCATCGTAATAGCCGCCAGCCTGCCCCAAGCGGTAGCCTTCGCGGTCCATGCCGACAATCGGGACAAGCAATATCGATAAACCGTGTACGCGGATTTTGCGTCCCGAAAACTGCGGTACATGCAGCTTCGCCCTGCCGCGTTTGCGTTCTTGTTTCGCCCCGTCGGCAGGATAGGGCGTGAACCACATCCGCCGCGAACGCGGTTCGATATAAGGCAGATAGAGTTTGGCGCCGCGTTTTTGTGCTGCGCGGACAAAGCCGTCCAGCCGCAGCTCGCTGCCCATCGGCCAATACACGCCGATTTTCCGCCCCTTCTTGATATAACGTTTGAGCAGGCGGTTAATCGTTTGCCCTGCCGCCAACCGTCCTTTATGCCCCATCTGCGCGCGGGCGCGGCGCAATTCTCGGCGCAGGGCGTGTTTTTCCTCATTCCTCATTTCAGACGACCTTTTGAGTGTTGTTGTAGAATACGGCGATTATAAACACTCTATTCACCTCGAAACAGGATTTCGCCATGTGGCATATCGTCCTTATCGGCTACCTCTTCGTCGCCGTCATGTATTCCGCCGCCCAGCCCAGCATCGCGCGCGCCCTGATTTATTTGGTTTTTTGGGCGGTCCTGCCCGTCGCGTTTACCGTTTTCACCGTTACCATCCGCCGCCGCAACCGCCTGATGAAGCAGCAGGAAAAAGAAGCATTCGAAAAAAGCCGCCGCGCAGCCGGACAAGAAGGCGGCAAACAGGACGGCAGTGCATAAAATCCCTTTTCAGACGACCCCTTATCCGCTATAATCCGTCAGTTTTCCATTTCGGAAACACACTATTTTTTAAAACTTATGCCCACTTTCGCCGAAGGGTGCTTGACAATAGGCGCAGCCTATCAAGTTCTATGCGATTGAATGTGTGCTCTTAACCCTTTCAAGGAAATAAAATGTCTCAAATTACTATGCGTCAGATGATTGAAGCCGGCGTTCACTTCGGCCACCAAACCCGTTTCTGGAACCCGAAAATGGCACAATACATTTTCGGTGCGCGCAATAAAATCCACATCGTCAACCTGGAAAAAACCCTGCCGATGTTCCAAGAAGCGCAAGAAGCCGTACGCCGTCTGGTTGCCAACAAAGGCACCGTGCTGTTTGTCGGCACCAAACGTCAAGCGCGTGAAATCATCCGCGAAGAAGCTACTCGCGCCGGTATGCCTTTTGTCGATCACCGTTGGTTGGGTGGCATGCTGACCAACTACAAAACCGTTAAGCAATCCATCAAACGCCTGGAAGAAAAAACCGCTGCGTTGGAAAACGCTGCCGAAGGCGGTTTCAACAAAAAAGAAATTCTGGAAATGCAACGCGACGTTGAAAAA
>CAKARM010000217.1:0-4173 GCA_916720585.1 uncultured Neisseria sp. | reverse complement strand
CCAACCCCATCCCATCCGAACATTTCCACGACGGCGCCCTTATCTCCTGCAAGCTCACCGACTGGACCTTCACGCGCTACCACACGCCTGGCAAATCCGAGTATGCCGTGGTGTACGGCACGGTCGCCCAAGACGGGGCGGGACGCTTTGCCGCAGGCAGCCGAATCCGCACCTCGCCCGTTACCCTATGGGCTGCACCGCTGGCCCATACGCACAACTCGGTGTATTGCCTGCCGGACGGTGCAGGCTGCTTTTGCGACCTGCCTGCAACTTTACAGCCTGCCATAGACAGTTTGGGTATCGAACCTGCCGAAGCGGCCGTTATCCTGCAAAACGCCTTTATGCAGCCTGCAAATGCCTTGCCTGAAACCGCCTGTTTCGGCGTTCCGGTGATGCGGCCGGCAGAGCAGGGCGACAGTTCGGTCGTCAAGGAGCGCCACATCGCCGAATTGCCGTTCTACTCATTTTGGCGGGACAGCAGCATCGGTTCCGCCCAAAGCCTGATAGACGGGCAAGCCGCCGTGTTTCTGCACGATTGGCACGCATTCTGCCGTCTGTTTGTTCGTACCGGTAAACACCGCTGCCAAACCGGCCACACAGGCAATCAAGCGGAAGACGGCCAATACAGCTATTTCGGCCTGCCGATTGTGCATACGCCGGAACAGGATAATGCCCCTGCCGTATCGGAAGCCGACATCGCCAAACTACCGTTTTACACCTATTGGCACACCGCCTGCGCTTCCAATGTGCACCGGTTAGCAGATGGCACGCACGTTGTACCCCTTGCCGATTGGGAAGCCTTTTGCCAACGGTTGGTATTGACCGGCAGATAGGCGGGCAAAAAAGTGCAGGCTGCTTTTTATCGCCCCAACCCTGTTTCAGACGGTCTCTAAAGCAGCCTGCACCTTATTTTTCATTGTCAGATGACCAGAAACCGAGTATCCCATGCCTCAAACCTATTTCACCGCCGACTGGCACTTCTCCCATCCCAACATCGCCCGATACTGCCCGCAATTCCGCCTGCAAAGCGATAACGCCGACGAGCTGAACGAATACCTGATCGACTGCTGGAACCGCGTCGTTACCCCGCAAGACACTGTGTACAACCTCGGCGATGTCTGCTTTGCCAAAAAGCCCGCACACATCGAAGCCGTGCTGCAACGGCTTAACGGGCAACACCATTTGATCTACGGCAACCACGACTACCTGATTTGGCAAAACGAAGCACATTTCTTCAACACGCGCAAAGCCGACGGTCATCCGTTGCTCTCGTCCGCCAGCCATTACCTGCGGCTCAAACTGCCCGAAATCGGCAATACCGCGATTTTGTGCCACTATCCCTTATACGAATGGGACGGCATCCACCACGGCCTATACCACCTCTACGGCCATCTGCACGACCGCATGGCTGCCGTCAAAGGACGCGCCCTCAATGTCGGCTGGGATATGCACGGTCGTTTCCTGACCGCACAGGATATTGACGGCTTCCTGCGCGACCTCCCTGCCATGCAGTATTTCGACCACAAGCAAAATGTTATCGTTGGTAACAGCACGGTAGATGCGGCTGCAAAAGTTCGGGTGAGATTGGAGGCATTGAACCAATGAGCTTTGAAGAATGTTCCGGTTCAAAGGCCGCAACACCCGGCGCATCCCGATAATGCCATCGGCAGAAACAAACAACCATCTGCGGGCGGACAGAGAGCCAGCGGTGGCAATCCTGCGATTGACCGCGACCCTTACAGTCCGAGTAGCGTCCAAACTCGAATTGATGCTAGAACTACTAATAAACCACAATCCGAAGTAGAATCCAAGCCTAAAAGAAATACTGCTCCTGAACATAATGCGGGAGAACTAACAAAGCAACAATTTGATGAAAATGTCAAGAGATATTTAGGGAAGGGTTATGAAGATAAAGGTAAAGGTAGATTTTTATCTACAGATGGAATGAGGCAAACTCGTTATGGCGACCATGAGACGAGAAATCCAAATGACCATCATGGGCATTTTGAAGCATATGATAAAAGTGCACATGAAGGCGGTGAAGTTATTGAAAATAGCAGAGTAGTTATTAAACCTTAATTTTGCGAGAAAATATATGGAAGAAAGAATTTTATACCATGTTATTTTAAATAAAGATAGACATGTAATGGAAAATGCTAAGCATTATTCAAATGGTGATTTACTCCCTCGTCCTACTGCTTTAAGTATTGCAGAGTACATAGGTGGAAGTGGTGGGTTTTACCTATTTTATTTAGATGAGGCAGGAAAGGAGCAAACAGATACTTTTCATGATACGCTTGAACAAGCATTTAATCAGGCAGAGTTTGAGTTTAATATAAAAAAGAATGAGTGGGAAAAACTTGCAGAAAGTTATCAAGTAAGCGCATAACCCGCGTAGGGTGGGTACTTGCTGCCCACGCGTGCCAAGCCCTAAGGCAGCCTGAACGGGATTTCAGGCTGCCTTAAAATCAGCAGTAATAGCTGATAAAGCAAGCCTTTACAAAGTGCAAACAGCAAAACCAGTGCGACACAAACCCCGTCCGTACCGCATCCCACCCATCCCAACAACAACATCGGCAGAAACAATGCGAACTACAATGCGGAACTGCACCAAAGGGTTAGTAATAATAATGGTACGCCTACGCGATCGCCGAATCCATTGGATAATCCGAATGCTAGGCAAGTATCGATAAGGAAGTTTCCTAGAACAGGCGAAAAGCCTGATGCGATTCTTTATCGTGCGGATCATGATGGCAGCATTACCAGCTATGCTACGTATGATAATAAAGGCATGATTGTCAAGAGAGTAGATATGAAGGGGAAAGCGCATAATGATATTACAACCCCACATGTTGTTGAATGGGGTAGGAATACCGAAGCTCCTGATGGAATAGTTAGAGTTCAATCGCCAACAGGAGATCCAAGAAAGCCATACCCAAATGAATTACAATACTATAAACCACAAGGAAATAAAAAATGAATTTAAACTGGAAATATCAACAATGGCATGATGCTCAATTACCCACAGATGAAAACTCAGTTTGTTATACAAATGTATATACTTACATTGGACAAAATATATACATGGAGGATATTGAAATAATTGGAAATATTTTATATCCATATACTATTGAACATAATGGCGGGGTTATTTTTGCTGGATTGGATTTAACGGAACAAGATTTTGAATTGAAGAAACAAAATTTTGATAAATATTTTTCTCATAGTCACTCTGTTTCTGACGCCGAAAAAATTATCAATGAATTTCGGTTATACGATATTTTCTTTGGAACCTCGGACAACTCTAGTGATGAAACTTATCAGAATGTAGCTGAAATGATTAAAAAATGCTGGGAGTGCCATTTAATGAGAACATATCCAGATAAAAAATTCATTGTGGAAATCAGCGGTGAATATGAACAGTTTGGTATTACGTTTTATCAAGAGCCATAAGCAAGCGTAGGGTGGACACTTACTATCCTCGAGTTCCAAGTCCTAAAGCAGCCTGAAACCCGTTCAGGCTGCCTTACTTGGCTGTCCACCTGCGAACGGGTGCGCGGGAATATTCAAGAAACTAGAGAGGAAATCGGAACAGTCGGTTTAAGAAGCATGATCGAACCTTCGCCGAGAGTGGATGGCAGAAACAACCATCTGCGGGCGGACAGAGAACCAGCGGTGGCAATCCTGCGATTGACAGCGATCCTTACAGTCCGAGCAGTGTCGATAGTCGCGTTAATAATTTAGAAAACAGGCGTGAAGTAGGTGCGCCGTATTCTAATCATTCAAAGATGTACACCACGGACAAGGGAAAATATCCAACAGAACATGAACCCAATTCGTCTATGGATTTGAATGATGCAAATGGAACAAAACACCGTAGATATTTTGATAAGGATGGCAGAGCGGTAGAAGATATAGATTATAGACATTCTAATGGTGATGGTTCACACACTTTTCCCCATCGACATGGTTGGGATTGGAATACTCCGACAGGCAACCTCAGAAGATACGATATGGATTAAACTATGTGGAAAAATATTGAAACACAAAACGATATTGATAGCTTTATGAAAGAAGCCGCAGGCTTTCATGATTCCTGCATTGTAGAAATGCACTATAAAAGTGGAAACTTTGTAGAAGAAAGTGGCGCTATGTACTTGGCAACAGAACCCT
>CAKARM010000216.1:0-4177 GCA_916720585.1 uncultured Neisseria sp. | reverse complement strand
GTACACTTTGCCCACTTCCACTTCGGCAGTGATTTCTTCGATGCGTTTTTTCGCAGCATCGCCGGCTTCTTGAGTGGTTGCGGCAATAGTGATGGTGCCGTCTTCCGCGATATTGATTTCAGTACCGGTTTCGGCGGTAATCGCGCGGATGGTTTCACCGCCTTTGCCAATGACTTCACGGATTTTGTCTTGGTTGATTTTCATGGTAAACAGGCGCGGAGCGTGAGCGGACAGCTCTTGCGGACCTGCCACGGCGGCTTTCATCTGTTCCAAGATGTGCAGACGCGCATCTTTGGCTTGCGCCAAAGCAATCTGCATGATTTCTTTGGTAATGCCTTGGATTTTGATGTCCATTTGCAGCGCAGTCACGCCTTCGGTCGTACCGGCAACTTTGAAGTCCATGTCGCCCAAGTGATCCTCATCACCCAAGATGTCGGTCAATACGGCGAATTTGTTGTTGTCCAAAATCAGACCCATTGCGATACCGGCAACGTGTGCTTTCAAAGGCACACCGGCAGACAGCAAGCTCAAGCAGCCGCCGCAGACGGAAGCCATAGAAGACGAACCGTTGGACTCGGTAATTTCGGAAACAACACGCATGGTGTAGCTGAATTCTTCAGGGGACGGCAATACCGCAACCAATGCGCGTTTTGCCAAGCGGCCATGTCCGATTTCGCGGCGTTTCGGCGCGCCGACGCGGCCCACTTCGCCGGTAGAATACGGTGGGAAGTTGTAATGCAGCATAAAGCGATCGGTGTATTCGCCGGAAAGCGCGTCAATAATCTGCTCGTCGCGCGAAGTACCCAAAGTCGCTACAGCAAGTGCTTGGGTTTCACCACGAGTAAACAGAGCAGAACCATGTGTACGCGGCAATACACCGGTTTGGATATTCAGCGGACGGACGGTGCGGGTATCGCGACCGTCGATACGCGGCTGACCTTCCAAAATTTGGGTACGGACAACGTCGGCTTCCAAATGTTTGAAAATGCCTTTGATTTCGTTAGCAGCCAAAGTATCGGTTTCTTCGGTAATCAGCGCGTCTTTTACTGCATTCCAAGCCTCGTCCAATTTGGCAGAACGCGCTTGTTTTTGACGGATTTTGAACGCTTCTTTAATGGCTTCGCCTGCGATTTCGCGCACTTTGGCAACCAATTCTTCATTGGTTTCAGGCGCTTTCCAATCCCATACTTCAGGGTTTACTTCGTCGGCGAACTCGTTGATGGCGTTAATCGCTACCTGCATTTGGTCGTGGCCGTAAACGACGGCACCCAACATCACGTCTTCAGGCAGGATTTTAGCTTCGGATTCCACCATCAAAACGGCTTTGGATGTACCCGCAACCACCAAGTCCAGCTTAGATTTAGCCAATTCGGCTTTGGTCGGGTTCAATACGTACACACCGTTTACATAACCTACGCGTGCGGCACCAATCGGACCGGCAAACGGTACGCCGCTCAACACCAGCGCAGCGGATGCGCCGAGCATGGCAGGAATGTCGGAATCAATTTCAGGGTCAACGGAAACTACCATCGCAACGATTTGGATGTCGTGGTAGAAACCTTCGGGGAACAGCGGGCGGATAGGACGGTCAATCAGACGGCTAGTCAAGATTTCTTTTTCGCTTTGTTTGCCTTCGCGCTTAAAGAAACCGCCGGGGATTTTACCAGCGGCATAAGTGCGCTCAAGGTAATCAACAGTCAGAGGGAAGAAGTCTTGACCTTCTTTGACTTCTTTGTTGGTGGTCACAGCAACCAAAACAACGGTGTCGCCCATCGATACTTTAACAGCCGCTGCGGCTTGGCGCGCGATTTCGCCGGTTTCCAAAGTAACGGTGTGATTGCCGTATTGGAAGGTTTTAACGTGTTTATCGAACATTTCGTTCCTTTCAGAATGCCGCACGCTAAAACACTAATAATGCACACTAAAAGTGAGAATGTGCATAGTTAGGGTTTCAGGTGTGCGGCGGTTGGTAAAAACTATATTTTCAGACGACCTCAAACGGCCAATCCAAACGCGCATTATAATAGCAAATGTAAGTAAATCCAAGCATTCATGACAGCAAAAGGTCGTCTGAAACGCGCTTCCGTGTTTCAGACGACCTTTTATTAATAGTCAATACGTTACGCTTCAAAAACGCCGCTTCAATTTGCAGGCTTGAAGGATATGGACGGCAAGTTCTTCCACCGATTTATCGGTCGTATTGGTGAACGGGATACCGTGGCGTTTGAACATATTTTGCGCATCGGCAATCTCACTGCGGCAGGTATCGATTTTGGCATAAGTCGAATTCGGACGGCGCTCTTGACGGATGGCCTGCAGGCGTTCGGGTTGAATGGTCAGGCCGAACAGTTTGTCTTTGTAAGGTTTGACCATGCGCGGCAGGTCGGTGGATTCCAAATCGTCGGGAATCAGCGGGTAATTGGCGGCGCGGATACCGTATTGCAGGGCGAGGTAAAGACAGGTCGGCGTTTTGCCTGAACGTGATACGCCCATCAGGATCACATCGGCTTCTTTCAGGTTTTTATCACTGACGCCGTCGTCATGGTTGAGCGAGAAATTGACCGCCTCCATACGCGCATCATAGCGTTGTGTATTGCCGATACTGTGGTGCCCCTGTTCGGCGGCAACCGCCTCGGTGTTGAGTTCTTTTTCCAAAAGCCCGAGGAAGGTTTCGAAAAAATTGATATGGAAAGCGCCCGCTTTTTTGATGATTTCACGGATTTCGTCATTGACGACGCTGACGAAGGCAATCGGGCGCAAACCGTTTTCCTGAGCGTTGCGGTTGACTATTTCGACGACGGTACGCGCTTTTTCAGGCGTATCGATGAAGGGATAGGTGTGGCGTTTGAATTCGATTCTGCCAAACTGATTCAGCAGTGCCTCACCGATATTTTCAGCAGTCAGGCCGGTACGGTCGGAAATATAAAACACATGGCGCGGGGCGGTCATTCAGTCATCCTTTGAAATTTAAGACAGTTGCAGACGGTTATCATAGCAGCTGAAACCTTCTAAATAAAGGGAATACGCCTAAATTACACCCAACTACAACGCAATTAAACCCACCTTTAAACGCATTTTTATTTTAATAATCGAATTATCTTAAAATTTTATACCCATCCAAAACCTTTCCAAACTCTACCAATCAGTCATTAATCTATTTCAAACCTTATGTTTTACAAAGAAATAGACAACGGGAATACTGGTTTCCCCATCAGATTTCATTTGACTACACGCCTGAAGCCCGCAATTTTTCAGACGACCCGCAAATAAATCGAGACAGAAAAAGCATGACAGCGGTCGTTTGAATCGCTTAAAATAACAAAGCGTATTCGTTTCTTTTTTAACATATCTTGGATTGGACACACAAATGGCTGACAACTACGTAATTTGGTTTGAAAACCTGCGTATGACTGATGTTGAAAGCGTGGGCGGCAAAAACGCCTCCCTAGGTGAAATGATCAGTCAGCTGACTGAAAAAGGCGTCCGCGTCCCCGGCGGCTTTGCCACTACTGCCGAAGCCTACCGCGCATTTTTGGCGCACAACGGACTGAGCGAGCGTATTTCCGCCGCACTGGCACAACTGGATGTGGAAGATGTCGCCGAACTGGCGCGCGTCGGTAAAGAAATCCGCCAATGGATTTTGGATACGCCCTTCCCCGAACAACTGGATGCCGAAATCGAAACGGCATGGAACAAAATGGTTGCAGACGCAGGCGGCGCGGACATTTCCGTTGCCGTCCGTTCTTCTGCGACCGCCGAAGACCTGCCCGACGCATCGTTTGCAGGTCAACAGGAAACCTTCCTGAATATCAACGGCTTGGAAAACGTCAAAGAAGCCATGCGCCATGTATTCGCCTCTTTGTACAACGACCGTGCCATCTCCTACCGCGTTCATAAAGGCTTCGAACACGACATCGTCGCCCTCTCCGCAGGCGTACAACGCATGGTGCGTTCTGACAGCGGCGCGTCCGGCGTCATGTTCACCCTCGACACCGAATCCGGCTTCGACCAAGTCGTTTTCGTGACTTCATCTTACGGTCTGGGTGAAAACGTCGTGCAGGGCGCGGTCAACCCCGATGAATTCTATGTATTCAAACCCACGCTGAAAGCAGGCAAACCTGCCATCCTGCGCAAAACCATGGGTTCGAAACAAATCAAAATGATCTTTACCGACAAA
>CAKARM010000215.1:0-4181 GCA_916720585.1 uncultured Neisseria sp. | reverse complement strand
GTACGCAGGACATCGTATTCGGGGAGGTTGACCGATAATGTTATCCGCAGAATCCTTAAAACAAATCGACATCGAGTTGGCGAAATATCCCGCCGACCAACGCCGTTCCGCCATCATGGGCGCGTTGCGTATCGCCCAAACCGAAAAAGGCTGGCTCGCCCCCGAAGCCATCGCCTTTGTTGCCGACTACATCGGCATCACGCCGGCGCAGGCATACGAAGTCGCCACTTTCTACAATATGTATGACCTCGAGCCGGTTGGCAAATACAAACTGACCGTCTGCACCAACCTTCCCTGCGCTCTGCGCGGCGGCATGGATACCGGCGAATACCTGAAGAAAAAACTCGGTATCGGCTACGGCGAAACCACGCCCGACGGCAAATTTACCCTCGTCGAAGGCGAATGCATGGGCGCATGCGGCGATGCCCCCGTTATGCTGGTAAACAACCACAGCATGTGCAGCTTTATGACTGAAGAGGCGATTGAGAAGAAACTGGCGGAGTTGGAGTAGGTCGTCTGAAACGACGATTTAAACGTAGGTCGGATACTTGTATCCGACAGAGTGGATAAAGAGGCAAAATGTCGGATTCAAGAATCCGACCTACGGAAATACTGCAAGTTCAAATTAGGAGAAGACCATGGATCAAAAAGTAAAAAAACTGCTGGATGAATGGCAAATGAGTAATCCCGCCTTGTATGAAATCGCCAACAGCGTGCGCATGAAAATATGGCAGCTGGCGGATACAGTAGGCGAAGAAGTGAAATATGGCGGCATTTTGTTTGCAGCCCCCGAACCGTTTTGCGGCATTTTTGTTTATAAGCAGCATGTAACCGTGGAATTCGGCCGTGGTGCCGAGATGGCAGACCCGCACGGTTTATTGGAAGGCAAAGGTAAAGGCCGCCGTCATTTGAAATTGCATACGCTTGAAGATATAGAAAACAAGCATTTAACAAATTACTTGCGATTGGCGCAAAAAGCAGCAGAATAAAATGCCAGTCTGAAAACAAAGCAGGTTGGGTCAAGACCCAACAAAAACCCAAGGCCGCCCGCTACATGACCAAGGCCGTCTGAAACCCAAACCAAACAACCCCGAGCAAGCAACATGGCTATTTACCAATCAGGCGTGATTTTTGACCAAGTGGATACCGCCAATCCCGATTGCTGGACATTGGACGAATACGTCAAACGCGGCGGTTACAGCGCCCTGCGTAGAATCCTGTCCGAAAACATCTCGCAAACCGACGTGATTGACGAAGTCAAAACCTCCGGCTTGCGCGGGCGCGGCGGTGCGGGCTTTCCGACCGGCTTGAAATGGAGCTTTATGCCCCGTTCCTTCCCCGGTGAAAAATACGTTGTCTGCAACACAGACGAAGGCGAACCGGGTACGTTCAAAGACCGCGACATCATCATGTTCAACCCCCATGCCCTGATTGAAGGCATGATTATCGCCGGTTACGCGATGGGCGCGAAAGCGGGCTACAACTACATTCACGGCGAAATTTTCGAAGGTTATCAACGTTTTGAAGCCGCACTCGACCAAGCGCGCGCCGCAGGTTTTTTGGGTAAGAATATTTTAGGTTCGGACTTCGAATTCGAACTCTTCGCCCACCACGGCTACGGCGCATATATCTGCGGCGAAGAGACCGCATTGCTCGAATCGCTGGAAGGAAAAAAAGGCCAGCCGCGCTTCAAACCGCCGTTCCCCGCCTCGTTCGGCCTGTACGGCAAACCGACCACCATCAACAATACCGAAACCTTCGCCTCCGTACCGTTTATCGTCCGCGACGGCGGTCAGACGTTTGCCGACAAAGGCATTCCGAATGCCGGCGGTACCAAACTGTTCTGCATCTCCGGCCACGTTGAGCGTCCGGGCAACTATGAAGTGCCGTTAGGCACGCCGTTTGCCGAAATCCTGAAAATGGCGGGAGGTATGCGCGGCGGCAAAAAACTTAAAGCCGTTATCCCCGGCGGTTCGTCTGCACCCGTCTTGCCTGCCGACATTATGATGCAGACCAATATGGACTACGACTCGATTTCCAAAGCCGGCTCCATGCTCGGTTCCGGCGCGATTATCGTGATGGACGAAGACGTGTGCATGGTCAAAGCCCTCGAACGCTTAAGCTACTTCTACTACGATGAATCCTGCGGCCAATGCACCCCCTGCCGCGAAGGCACCGGCTGGCTCTACCGCATCGTTCACCGCATCGTAGAAGGCAAAGGCCGTATGGAAGACTTGGATTTGCTCGATTCTGTCGGCAACCAAATGGCAGGCCGTACCATTTGCGCCCTCGCCGACGCCGCCGTTTTCCCCGTCCGCAGCTTTACCAAGCATTTCCGCGATGAATTTGTGCATTACATTGAGCACGGCGGACCGATGAAGCCGAATAAGTGGTGTTAATGGGATATAGAAATGATTGAGAAGTTAGAAACTGAAATTCAGGATGTTCGGATCTTTGAATCGGAGCACGATAAAGAATTGGCTTGTGCTTTTATTCAAGGAGCAGTCTATGCATGGATAGGCGCAAATCGTGATAAACCTTTTGCTGTCCGCGATTTGTTTGGTGGTGCGAACACTTGGGTTTGGCAGAATACGCCGTTAAATCCTTTATGGAAGGCTTATCAAGATAGGGGAAAAACTCCTGATGAAGCATTTGATTTGGCTGCAAAAGCCGCAGGAAAACTATTAAAAATAGTTTTGGCTAAAGATATGAACAGAAGGTTCCAGGTGCATAAAGGTTATGTCAATAGCTATTCATGGGTTGCTGAAGAATAAATTTGTCGTACACGAGGAAATAAATAGCCGTCATTCCCGCGTAGGCGGGAATCCATAGTGGAATCTAAAGAAACCGATGTTTGAAAAGCAGTTGCCGAAATCCGAAAATGGATTCCCGCCTACGCGGGAATGACGGCGGGAGTGGGCAGATGTTTTCAGATGAAAACGGCTGTAAATGATATTGAAAAAAGTTGTTTATATTGCAGGAAACAATAAATGCAAAACCATCCGCTTGCTAGGCAACCTGCCGTATATATTTTGGCAAACGGTAAAAACGGAACACTCTATATCGGAGTTACCATGAATTTGCCGGAAAGGGTCTGGCAGCACAAAAACCATGTCAATGTTGATGGCTTTACTGCCCGATATGATGTGCATGATTTGGTTTGGTATGAGTTTTTTGAGAATATGCCTGAAGCGGTTGCCAAAGAAAAAGCGATGAAAAAATGGCGACGTGAATGGAAGATTAAACTGATTGAAGAACAAAATCCCGAATGGTTGGATTTATCGGGTGTGTTGTTTGTTTAGTTTTATTTCTGGAACTTTAAAAACTGCCGTCATTCCCGCCCCCGCATACGTGAGGACAGGCTACGGCGCGGGAATCACCGCAAAAGTTAAGAAACCGATGTTTGAAAAACAGTTACCGAAACCCAAGAATGGATTCCCGCCTGCGCGGGAATGACGGCAAAGTAGGATAAACGTAACTGCCAACTACACTTAGATGGTCATCTGAAAATGACGGTCATAGAGCGGAACGCAAATTCAAAAGGCCGTCTGAAACCCATTTTTCAGACGACCTCCATAAAAGATTATTTATCAAATACCCGTAACTAGGAACGAACCATGTTACAAATCGAAATCGACGGCAAACAGGTATCTGTGGAGCAGGGCGCGACGGTGATTGAGGCCGCGCACAAGCTCGGTACTTATATTCCGCATTTCTGTTACCACAAAAAGCTCTCCATCGCTGCCAACTGCCGTATGTGTCTGGTGGACGTGGAAAAAGCCCCCAAACCGCTGCCCGCCTGCGCCACGCCGGTAACGGACGGCATGATTGTGCGTACGCATTCGGCAAAAGCCCGCGAAGCGCAGGAAGGCGTGATGGAGTTCCTGCTCATTAACCATCCGCTCGACTGTCCGACCTGCGACCAAGGCGGCGAATGCCAGTTGCAGGATTTGGCAGTGGGCTACGGCAAAACCACCAGCCGTTACACCGAGGAAAAACGTTCCGTCGTCGGCAAAGACATGGGACCTTTGGTTTCCGCCGAGGAAATGAGCCGCTGTATCCACTGCACCCGCTGCGTACGTTTCACCGAAGAAATCGCCGGCCTGCAGGAAATTGCGATGGCGAATCGCGGCGAACACTCCGAAATCATGCCTTTTATCGGCAAAGCGGTGGAAACCGAG
>CAKARM010000214.1:0-4217 GCA_916720585.1 uncultured Neisseria sp. | reverse complement strand
TAGAGAATCGTTCTCTTTGAGCTAAGGCGAGGCAACGCCGTACTGGTTTAAAGTCAATCCACTATAAAAAAGGTCGTCTGAAAGCCCCTTAATCTTTCAGACGACCTTTGGTTTTCCCGATCTGTATTGTTTTTGCTCGGTGTTTATTGCAGGGTGAAGCCTGCTTTGAATTCCAGCTTCGGCACGCCGACGATAAAGCGTTCGCCGATGCTGTCTTCAAACTCGTATGCGCCTTCGATGCTGCCCCATGGGGTGCAGAGTTGGGAGCCGCTGTTGTATTCATACGCCTCGCCCGGATAGAGGACCGGCTGTTCTTCAATCAGACCGGAATGGCCTACCGGCTCGGTTGCTCCGTGTCCGTCGGTGATTTCCCAGAAACGCTGGCGCAGCGTGATGACATCGTTGCTGCGGTTGCAGATGGTAATCACATAGTTGAAGGCATAGCGGTCGCGATAAACATCGCTTTGACCCGCAACGTAGCGTGGTTGAACATTGATTTCGATTTCGTTCATTTTTGTTGTCCCGTAATAGTGTTTTTTGTTTGCACCGATTTTTCGATGCGTTTGAAGTCTTATGGCTTCGAATAAGTGTGTTGAAAAAATCAGATAATCCAGGCGGCAATGCCTAAAACTATCAAGGTCATAATTGCGGCGATGATGTCGTCCAACATGATGCCGAATCCGCCGTGCACATGCCGGTCAAACCATTTGATCGGCCAAGGTTTGATGGAATCAAACAGGCGGAACAGAATAAATGCCGCCAGCCACCAATTCCATTTAAACGGCGCAAAAGCCAGAATCAGAAGCATCGCTACCATTTCGTCCCAAACGATACCGCCGTAGTCTTGGATGCCGAGTGCTTTTTCGGTGTGGTTGCAAATGCGGATGCCCCACATAAACAGGGCGACACACAAAAAAGCCAGAATCCAGCCGTCGATACCGATTAAAACCAAGAGAAATGCTATCGGCAGAGCCGCCATCGTTCCGAATGTGCCGGGTGCGACGGGCGCGAGGCCGCTGCCGAATCCGAATGCCAACAGGCATAACGGGCGCTGCTTCAACCAGTCGAAAGTAGGTTTAAATTCAGCCAAAGTGATCAAATCCTAATGAAGTCAGTTTTAATTCGCCGCCATTGGAATCTATTATTTTCAGACGACCTGTATTATTTATTTTCCCGATGGGCGTTACTGCTACGCCGCATTGTCCGGCTATTGTCTGAATCTCGCTGCGCCGGCATTCGGGGGCGGTGAAAACCAGTTCGTAATCATCGCCGCCTGCCAGTGCGCAGGAGAGCCAGCTTTCGTGCGGTAAGACGTTTTTCAATTCTTCTAAAACCGGCAGCGCATTTGCCGAAATTTCCGCTCCGACCGATGACGCGGTCAAAATGTGACCGAGGTCTTGTGCCAGCCCGTCCGAAATATCTTGAGCGGCATGGGCAATGGGCAGAAGCGCCTGTCCCAATCCCACTCTAGGCTCCGGACGGAGCAGCCTGTCATGGCAGCGGTCGAACAAATCGGGCGGTAGTGTGTGTGTGTTCAGGCGGCAGTTTAAAGCGGCTGCTGCTGATCCGATTTGTCCCGATACCCAAATATCGTCGCCGTCTTTCGCGGCATCGCGCCGTAGGGCTTGTCCTTGCGGAAGCTCGCCGATAATGGTGACGTTGAAGACCAAATCGCCTTTGGTCGTGTCGCCGCCGATCAAGGTAATGCCGAAGCGCTGTGCCAAACTGAAAAAGCTGTCACAAAAACGTTTCAGCCAATTTTCGTCCAATTCAGGCAATCCGGCACTCAATAACACCCATTTCGGGGTTGCGCCCATCGCGGCCATATCGGATATATTGACAGCTAGCATTTTCCATGCCAAATCTTCCGGAGCGGTGTCAGAAAAAAAATGTCTGTCTTTTAACAGCATGTCCGCGCTAAAACATAAATCAAATCCGTGACTTGGGCGGATAATCGCAGCGTCGTCGCCAATGCCCAAAATCAAACCGCTGCTTTTCTGTTTTTGCAAATATTGTCTGATAAAGTCAAATTCCGTCATATATTGCATCTAAAGTGATAAAGATTGTTATCAATCGATTCGGAATTTTTGATAGACGAATAATGTATATTTATACAATGTATGTGTTAGTTAATGTAATAAATTGCATTAAACGGTAATATAATCGAGTCGATTGCAAAAGTAAATAAGATTTTTAATCCAAATGATAACGGTCAAAAAAGCGTACTTCTATCAAAAATTATTTCCGAGGGGATAAAAAGTGCCTCAAAAAAGATTATCAAGCCGCGCAAGAGGAACGGTAATATAGGAAAGTCTGCAAGTTGATATCAGGATCTCAAGGTCGTCTGAAAAGCCGTTTTAGGTTTTTCAGACGACCTTTTGTCAAAATAAGAACAAAACGGCTTAGGCAGGCGTATCTTTCAACTCTGCACCCAAATCCTTCAAACGCTGCAATACTTCATCCCATGCTTTGTCCAAATCGCGGCACGCCCCGCCTTCCGCCTTGATGCCGAACTCGATATGGGGTTTGACCGCCGTTCCGTCCGCATTCTGCCAGCCGACGCTGGGCAGGCTGTAAGAGCGCACGCCCGGGTAGGTGCGTTCGACGTATTCCATAATCGGGGCGACGCGCGATTCGGGTTGTCCGAATACATACACGCTGCGGCTGCTGCGTTCGGTTTGGTTGAAACGGTCGGCGTAATAAGTATCCAAAACCCATTCCGCCATCGGATGCGCCATCACGGGGAAGCCGGGGAAGAAATAATGTTCGCGGATGGAAAATCCGGCGATGTTGTTGAACGGGTTGGGCACAAGCTCCGCGCCTGCGGGAAAGTCCGCCATTTTCAGGCGTTGGGTGTGTTCGGGGGCGTCGAGCGGCTCGCCGCGTTTAAGGGTAACGGCTTCGATGAACTTGGCAGCTTCGGGATGGCGGACGACAGGCAAATCCAAAGCGGCGGCGGCAGCTTGGCGAGTGTGGTCGTCGGGCGTGGAACCGATGCCACCGGTAACGAAGGTCGGCAGGTCGTCTGAAAAGCTGCGGCGCAGTTGTCTGACCAACAAATCAGGTTCGTCGGGCAGGTATTGCACCTGATTGAGCTTCAGCCCGCGCGATTCCAGCAGGGATTTGAAAAAGGCGAAATGCTTGTCTTGGCGGCTGCCGTGCAGGATTTCGTCGCCGATGATGATGAGGTTGAAAGCGTTCATAGATAGGTTTTCTTTACCGATGCCGTCTGAAAATGTTGATGGTGCTGTGATTTGTTCCCTCTCCCGTGGGAGAGGGTTAGGGAGAGGGCTGAGCTTGCGTTTTTCAGGCAGTGTTTGCTTAAGGGCTGCTGTCTGTGCCCTCTCCCCAACCCTCCCCCACAGGGGAGGGAGTCGGGTTGCGGATGGCCTAAAGGTCGTCTGAAAAGATTTTCAGCAAAACGGGCAAGGCTCATTTTCAGACGACCTTGACGGCTGACAATGTGTTCTATTTATAAGATAATGTTTCAACACACAGGACTACACACAAAGCGCAGCCCTATGTATCGCCCTGATTTGGAAGAGGTTGCATTTCTCCCAAACAGTCTCTGATTCTACCGCCCTGAAGGGCGGGGTTTCAACCGTTAAGGTATTTTTAATAACCCCTTTTAAGTCCGAAGAATTGTCATGAGCCAAAACAATACTATCCTGCAACACCTCCCCGTCGGTCAAAAAGTCGGCATCGCCTTCTCCGGCGGCCTTGATACCTCTGCCGCGCTGTTGTGGATGAAACTCAAAGGCGCGCTGCCTTATGCCTACACTGCCAACCTCGGGCAGCCCGACGAAGACGACTACAACGCCATTCCTAAAAAAGCGATGGAATACGGTGCGGAAAACGCCCGCTTAATTGACTGCCGCGCGCAGTTGGCACACGAAGGCATCGCCGCCATCCAATGCGGCGCGTTCCACGTTTCCACCGGCGGCATCGCCTATTTCAACACCACGCCTCTGGGCCGCGCCGTTACCGGCACCATGCTCGTTTCCGCCATGAAGGAAGACGACGTCAATATTTGGGGCGACGGCAGCACCTACAAAGGCAACGACATTGAGCGTTTCTACCGCTATGGCCTCTTGACCAATCCTGCGCTGAAAATCTACAAACCTTGGCTCGACCAACAATTTATCGACGAACTCGGTGGCCGCCACGAAATGAGCGAATTTCTGATTGCCAACGGCTTCAACTACAAAATGTCGGTT
>CAKARM010000213.1:0-4228 GCA_916720585.1 uncultured Neisseria sp. | reverse complement strand
TCGCCGACGAAGCCGCCATCGGCATGATCAACAGCAAAACCACCGCCGTGCGCATTATTCCGGTAACGGGCAAAACCGTCGGCGACAGCGTCGAGTTTGGCGGCCTGCTGGGCTACGCGCCCGTGATGCCGGTTAAAGAAGGTTCGTGCGAAGTGTTCGTCAACCGCGGCGGCAGGATTCCCGCGCCGGTGCAGTCGATGAAGAACTGATTGTTTGACCATGAAAAAGGTCGTCTGAAAACTTGCAATGCTTGTTTTCAGACGACCTTTGTTTATTTGAGACTGTATTTTCAGACGACCTACAAACCCAATTCCCTGAGGAAGCGCACGTCGTCCGCCCAGCCTGATTTGACCTTGACCCAAACCTTTAAAAACACTTTGGTATCAAACAGTTTTTCCATATCGAGACGGGCTTCGGTGGAGATTTTTTTCAGTTTTTCCCCACCTTTGCCGATTAAGATGGCTTTTTGGCTGTCTTTATCGACCAATACGGCGATGTAGATTCGGTAGAGTCCGTTTTCCTCTTCTTCGAATTGTTCGATTTCCACATTCATGGCGTAGGGCAGCTCTTCGCCGAGGTAGCGGAACAGTTTTTCGCGCACGATTTCGGTGGCGAGGAAACGGCTGGAACGGTCGGTCACCATTTCTTCCGGATACATCGGCACGCTTTGGGGCAGGTAAGGTCTGAGGCGCGCGAGTAGGTTGGCGATGCCCAATCCGTGTTTGGCGCTGACGGTTTCATGCCCTGCAAATTTGAATTCTGCGCTGATTTGGTCGATAAATTCCTGCAAACCGCTGCTGCCCGCTTTGTTTTTGTCGATTTTGTTGATAACGAGGATGACGGGCGTGTTTGTCGGCAGTTGCTTCATCACGATACGGTCGGCATCGGTAAAGCGCATGGCTTCGACGACGAAAACGACGGCATCGACGCCGCTCAACGCTTCGGTAACGTTTTGATTGAGGCGGTCGTTTAGGGCGTTGCGGTGTTTGGTTTGGAAGCCCGGCGTATCGACGAAAACGAATTGGGCGGTGTCGTCGGTGTAAATGCCGGTAACGCGGTTGCGCGTGGTTTGGGCTTTTTTACTGGTAATGCTGATTTTTTGTCCGATAAGGTGGTTCATCAGCGTGGATTTGCCGACGTTGGGGCGGCCGACAATGGCGACGAAGCCGCAGCGGTAGTCGGCAGGATGGCTAGATTCGTTTTGCAGGAAGGTTTCGATGTCCATGATGGCTTTCTGTTTGAAGTTTCAGACGACCTTTTCGTATCCCTAGGTCGTCTGAAAAATAAATCGGCTATTTTTTTGCTTTTTTCAAAGGATGGTGTTGCTCAAGCCATTGCAGCGCTTCTTTGGCGGCTTGCTGCTCGGCAACTTTGCGGCTGCTGCCTTGTGCTTTGCAGATGAAGCCGAGTTCGCCCAAGTCGCATGAAATCAGGAACATACTGTCGTTGGCATGACCGATTTGTTCCTCGATGCGGTATTTGGGCAAGGCAAGGCGGCGGGCTTGGAGGGCTTCTTGCAGGGCGGTTTTATTGTCTTTGCCCTGCGTTTTGAAATCGGCACGTTTGACGCGTTCGGCATACAAGTGCCGCACCACTTTCTCCGCCTCGGTGAAATCCGCATCAAAGCTGACGGCGGCAAACATCGCTTCCATAGCATCGGCAAGGATGGAGGGTCGTCTGAATCCGCCGCTTTTCAACTCGCCCGCGCCCAAATAAAGCCCGTCGCCGACATTCATTTCCAAAGCGATTTCTGCCAATACGCCTTCATTGACCAAGCTCGCGCGCAAACGCGACAACTCGCCTTCGGTCAGCTTGGGGAACGCGTCAAACAACATTTTGGCGACGGTGTAGTTCAAAATCGAATCGCCGACAAACTCGAAACGCTCGTTGTTTTTCGCATGGTAGCTGCGGTGGGTCAGCGCCTGCTGCAAAAGCGCGGTATCTTTGAAATGGTAACCCAGTTTATTCTGAATGGCGGTATGCGCCTGCTGTTTTAACACATCTGTTTTCATGAGGACGTTTGTCTTTCTTCTTGCTTCGGCGTATCGGGCGGGAGGCGGCGAAAATTCAACCTCCCAAACCAACCCGAATGCGTTTCGGCACTTCATGCAAATACGGAAACACTTTAAGGCTGCAATAGTCGTCTGAAATACAGTTCAGCCCGTTTCAGACGACCAGCATTGTACCATCAAACCATAAGCGGCAAATATAAAGATACACGGTGCAGAGCCAGCCCTAATCATGATAAAATCCGCACAATTTTTACGGCATGCACACACCGCAATGAACAAATTTGCCCAAGCCCTCTCAGCCGCACTCGACCGCTGCATCGTCACCAACACGGTAGCCAAACAAGGCGAACCCGTCGGCTTCCTCTACCGCGAAGCCCCCGTTTTCGAAAACGACAGCGGCTGGCGTTTCTTCAGCGGCGACGAGACCGACGAATACACCGACGATCCTGACAATTTCAGCGTCGTCAGCCTTTCCGAAATCACCCAGTCCAATCCCGCCATCGCCGCGCTCATAACCCAACCCGAAGGCAGTGCATGGGAAATAGGCAAAGACGGCGAGTTTCAAGCCGTTGCCGACTGGCAGCCGCAGGAATAAATCCCCAATATCGTTTTCAGAAAAGCCACACGTCGTCTGAAAACCCGTTTACCGCTCAAAATACAAGGAAACACCATGAACATCATCGCCCCGAACCTCGACGGCGCACACCTGCGCATCGGCATCGTACAAGCCCGCTTTACCAACGAAATCGGCAGCGAAATGCTCAAAGTCTGCTGCCGCACCCTGCAAGAATTGGGCGTAGCCGACAACAACATCACCATCGCCACCGTACCCGGCGCGCTCGAAGTACCGCTCGTCCTGCAAAACATGGCAGCCTCCGAGCAATACGACGCGCTGATTGCCATCGGCGTCGTCATCCGCGGCGAAACCTACCATTTCGAACTCGTTTCCAACGAATCCGGTTCAGGCGTAACCCGTGTCGGACTCGACTACAACATCCCCATCGCCAACGCCATCCTGACCACCGAAAACGACGAGCAAGCCGTCGCGCGTATTGAAGAAAAAGCCGCCGACGCTGCCAAAGTCGCCGTCGAGTGCGCCAACCTCGTCAACCATCTGATTGAAGAGCAGTTTGACGACGAAGAAGAATAAATCCGAACGCGAAACCCGCCGCTTTACAGCATCTCGGTTTCGCTCCATCCGCCGGACAAACCGTTTTCAGACGACCCGTCATCCGAAAGAGGTCGTCTGAAACATTCATTACCGCACCCACCGTGCCGCCAACGAAGGAATCCCCATGAAAACCCCACGCCGCCGCGCCCGCGAGTTAGCCGTACAAGCCCTCTACCAAGCCGGCATCAACAACACCGCCGCCCCCGAAATCGCTAAAAACATCCAAGACCAGCCCGACTTCGCCAAAGCGGACGAAGAGCTGTTCAACAAACTCTTCTTCGGCACACACACCCATGCAGCCGAATACATCCAACAAATCCGCCCCCTGCTCGACCGCGACGAAAAAGACCTCAGCCCCATCGAACGCGCCGTCCTGTTGATGGCATGCCACGAATTAAGCGCGATGCCCGAGACCCCCTACCCCGTCATCATCAACGAAGCCATCGAAGTGACCAAAACCTTCGGCGGCACCGACGGACACAAATTCGTCAACGGCATCCTCGACAAACTCGCCGCCCAACTGCGCCCGAACGACCCGAAACGCGGAAACGTATAATTTAATTGATTGAGCATAAAAGGTTTTTAATGAAAATCGCACTCCGACTTCTGACCACCGCCGCGCTGATGCTGTCGACACAGGTCTTTGCGAAAACCCCGCCTCCCGGCGTTTACATGACCATGGATTCGCAGATGATCGGCATACTGAACAATGGCAAATATTGCATGGCTTTAAACAACGAAGTCAAAAACGGCAGCTGGCAGAAAACGCCGGACAGTCTGCAACTGGATGACAACAAAACAGTCATTACCGACAACGGCAGCGAAGGCTACGCCATCAACGGAGAACCTGCCATGCTGATGAAAGGCAGCAACACTGCCGGCATGTGCGCCACCCTTAAGCAACATGCCAACGAAAAACAACGCAACCGACAGTAAGCCGGCAAATATAGTGGATTAACTTTAAATCAGGACAAGGCGGCGAAGCCGCAGAAGTACAGATAGTACGGAACCGATTCACTTGGTGCTTCAGCACCTTAGAGAATCG
>CAKARM010000212.1:0-4233 GCA_916720585.1 uncultured Neisseria sp. | reverse complement strand
CTGCCGGGGCGAATACGGATTGGAATAATAGGCAGCTGCATCCGGACGAGCGCAAATGGATCGTCAACCATGCCAAAGACTTCGCCCGCCGACTCAACGGCGGTCGCGAACCTACCCAAGCGGAAATTGCCCAAGCCGAACGCCGCCTGGCGCAACAGGCAGCCAAAAACACCGATCTGCTGTGGATGATCACGCTGCCCAAAACAACCGATACGGAAGCACAGACCTTTCTGAGAAGTGCCAGAGGCAGTTTTACCAACCAGTTTGGGAAAAGTCAGCGCTACTTTACCACTCAGGGACGGGACTTTATCCGACCAGAGCTTTATGCTATTGAGGCAAATAAGGATTTGCGTTTCTATTATCGAAACCTAATCTCCTCTGAGAATAAAAATATAATTCGTGGAACGCAGGATTTTGCCGCTAAATTGGGTAACCAAGCTGTAAAAGCCTTCCGAAACGACCCACTCGAAGCTAGCCTTAAAACAGCCGCCCCCGTCGGCCATGCAATCTTTAATGGGATGAGAGGCGGTGTGCATTGTCTGGGAAACTTGAGTCATTGCGGGCGGCAAGTGTATAGAGGCACGATTGATTACTTCCAAGGATTGGGAACCTCTTTGAGAGATGGTGCTACTTCGTTGCAGCTGAACAACTTGCGTCCCATTTACGGGCAAAATGTACGAGGAATCCAAGGAGCCTTACTTACTATTCAAGCTGCCGAGGTAATTTTTTCAGCTCGGGAAGCAGCCAGCATACTCGGATCAGTAAAAACTGGTAGCATAGCCACCGCAAATGCTGTACGGCATCCGGTACAAACCGTTAACAAAGCGAGAAACGCGGTCTCGGGTTTTGTAATTGGGCAAAGGCCGAACAATTTGCCCAAGACAGAAGTTCCCTTGTCAGAGTTATTACGCACACAGGAGCCAAGGGTAAGGTATCAACCCGACCATCGGCCGGCGGCCAGACCGACCCCTGAAAATGTATCCAAACCCGTACCGAGCCAGCCGGCAAGCCCAGCAGCCTTACCAAAACCAGCCAATATGGCTAATGGACGCCGCGTAATAGAAGGAATTGGGATTCGGCCCAATAGCGGCACACCCCAGCATATGACACAGGTCAAGCCTACGGCAGGAGCGGGAAGTGGTGCGGCAACGGGACGCAATACAGCGACAAGGGCAAAAAACAGTATTTTTGACTCCTACCCGCAAGCAACCACTCTGAATCTCGGTCACAAAACACTACTGGAACGCGCCCAATTCTTATCACAACACATCCCAGGCTTGCCCGTCGCACAAGCCAAGGTTTTCCTTGAAATGGGTGCCAGACGCAACACCTCCATTGTGATAGGGGGAAGCCGTGTCAGGGGCAATGCTACTCCCAATAGCGATATCGATATCGGATTCGGCCACCTGAACCCCAATCAGGCAGACAAAGCCCTCCGCCAAATAAAAAGAGATTCCGCCAAAATTCCGGACGCATTGAAAGTGGAAGACACCGTTATTGCACCGGGAAATAA
The DNA here is from genome assembly GCA_916720585.1 of uncultured Neisseria sp. Lineage (GTDB taxonomy): Bacteria > Pseudomonadota > Gammaproteobacteria > Burkholderiales > Neisseriaceae > Neisseria. The sequence goes on along the minus strand of CAKARM010000212.1, from coordinate 2,720 downwards.
AACACCCAACATTCCCGAGATTGCCTCTCCGGAAGAGTTTTTCCAACGTCGGGGAAATAGAGCAGGGAGAGAGAAAAGGGCAGGGCAACCGTTCCACCCGTCAGGCTCGGTGACCATCCACCCGAACGGCATCATCCAAATCAACCCACCCAGAAAGTGAAGGCACATTATGTTCATCAATTTAAACACCAATGAAACTTACGATTACAAACATATATCCTATGTCGGCATGGGATATGGCAGGGACGATTTGGGCGACCGGAAACAGTTTTTTAAATGGTCTGATTCGCTGGACAACTTCCTCGCCGTCTGCGGCAATCATTTGAACGAGTTTATAGACGACTGCAAGAACGACCCCATTGATTTGCTGGAAGGCAGCGGATATAAGTATGTCAGCGACTTGGGTTTTCCCAATGCGCACGATTTCGCCTATCAATTTCCCGATGAATTCTGCCAACTGGTTTTAGATGTCCATTTATTGAATGTCTTAAATCCTTATTTTTACGAATGCGAAGAGCCTGTAAAATTCGTGATTAACAGTGTGGACAGCGTTTCTATTGAAAACGGCAATATCATTCTAGTGGGAACCGGATTTATCCCCTACCCGATAAGCAACGCCACCCAAACCAACCCGCCTAAAAAATAAAGGTACATTATGTTTACCAATTTAAACACCAACGAAACATACGATTATAAATATATATCCTATCGCGGAATGGGATATGGTAGGGACGACTTGGGCGACCGAAAACAGTTTTTCAAATGGTCCGATTCGCTGGAGCACTTTCTTGCCGTCTGCGGCAATCATTTGAACGAGTTTATAGACGACTGCAAAAACGACTCCATCGACTGGCTGGAAGGCTGCGGACTTAAATATGTCAGCGACTTGGGCTTTCCCAATGCGCACGATTTCGCCTATCGATTCCCCGATGAATTCTGCCAACTGGTTTTAGATTACCATCTAGATACTGTCTTACCCCCCTATTTTTTAAATGAACATCGGGAAATTTTAAAATTTGTCATCAACAGCGTGGACAGCGTTGCTATTGAAAACGGCAATATTATCCTGACGGGAACTGGATTTATCCCCTATCTGATAAGCAACTCCACCCAAACCAACCCGCCTGGCGAGTAGTCTGCGCCCTCACGCACTCTTATCGCCAATTCGATTTTTCAGGCTGCTTGAAAGAACGGGCAGCGTGGGCAAGCCCTGCTCATGCCTCTCCCTCTTTCAAGCAGCCTGAAGTACTTTTAACGCGCATTAAAAAGCAGCCTGCAACCAACTGATCAGTCAAACTTTATTCCTATCACAACACATCAAAGGCTTGCCCGTCGAACAAGCCGAAAGCGACGGTTAAGCACTGAGGCGGAAACCACCCCGATAAAAATGGCGTCACTCGAGCGACCGTTGAAATTCAGAGACCTGATGGAAGCTGGCAAGTCACAGCCAGACGTAATGGTAAACCCATGGAAAATCACACCATGTTCCCCAAAGATTGGGATAACGCCAGAATCAGGGCCGAAGTGACTTCGGCTTGGGAAAATAGGAAAAGGAAGTGTGCGTCCAGAATATTATTATTATGATATAAAACATAGTATAGAGGTTAAAAATTACAGTATTGAAACATCAGCTGGGAGAAATAGTTTAATAAATAATGTAAGTGGTCAGGTGAAACGAAGAGTTATACACTTGCCAGAAGGGACTAAACAAACTATCGTGATAGACATAAGAGGGCAAAATATAAGTAGTTCATCCTTAAGAGAGATAAGAAATAGAATTATCGAAAAATCAGGAAGTAATGTTGAAGTATTATTTAAGAAATAAGGATTTCAAAATGACTGTTGGAGTTAAAGTTGATTTTTTTTGGTATCCAATCGGTACCGGTGACTTTTTTTACTCTTTTTTTTCAACAATATGTGTAAATCTTGAGTATTCGAGATGGGGGAGTAAGTTTCCCATATTAATGCAGGAATTATATACTGGAACAGTATCTTATAATAATATATATAAGGCTATAGAAGAAATAAATATAGTGGACGATGAATTAAAAAGGATTCCACCTAACAAAGTTGTTTGGAATTTTGAGGATAGAACTAAAATGCCACCATGGGGATCTAATATTAGTCCAGATATAAATAATCTATCAGATTACTTTATTACCTGTGATGGCAAAAATTTAATTTCTGTCTTAAAAATTGCACTCAATGAAGCTGAACTAGAGAAAGTTGATATTGAAGTAAAAAGTTTGTAATTTTAAAATTCAGTAGGCTTAGGGTGGGCGGAATAGGTGTGGCGCACATCAATGCACCGGCATGGGGTCGAGACGTACGCATCATTGCCGGACAAAACGACGTTGTGGCCGACGGAGAGAGATCCACGGCGGTCGGTAGGCCGTCCGTTAGTGTGCATATAACGACCCCAATGATCGGACTGCACCAATGTTGTTGCTAATGTTGTTATCGGTCGGTTTGCTGGGCAGGCTGGCACAATGGCTGGGAAGGCAAATTCAAGGGTTGCTTCTTGGATACCGGCTTCTGTAAGAGATGTAGCAGCACAAGGAATGACATATGGTGTCGGCAGCTTGGGTAAAGATATGGTAAACGGAAAAAATCTGGATGCCAATAGCGCATGGAAATCAGGGGTACTGGGACTGTGGGTGGAGCCGCGGGTAAGGGTATCGCTGGGGTGCAGGCAGAGTTCGCCCAGCCATATCTGATAC
>CAKARM010000211.1:0-4267 GCA_916720585.1 uncultured Neisseria sp. | reverse complement strand
TTTGTGAATAGGAATTATTAATAACACTTGGACAGGGTGGCGTCAAATTTCAGACGACCGAGGTTTTGAAATGCTCAAAAATGGGCGGGAAACGGCGTGCAAAACGACCTCATCCAAAACGGGCGCAGCATTTGTTGATAAAAAGCAGGCGTGATGTTGGAAATGAACCGGTATATGACGCAAAATGGACTTGATTGGTTAAGGCAGACAGCACAATCCCAAATTGTCGGCGTGGAAAGTATTGCTGAAAACTTTGTAGGAGAACGGCAAAGCCGAGTCAAACACAGACGCAGCTTGATGGGACAAACACGGTTGAATATTGGCAAAAGAGATTGATTAAAACGGTCTCTTAGGACAAGAGGTCGTCTGAAACTCAACTTTCAGACGACCTCTTTTTAACTTTGCAGCAAAGCTAAAAAATATTTCATCATTTCCTATTGGGAAATCATATTGTTCATAAATTGAGATTTATTGCTTAATCATTTATCCGTACAATCCGCCTCATCAAATATTTTAAGGAGGCAATGATGAAAAAAATGCCTGTATTGTTTGTCGGGCATGGCAGTCCGATGAATGTGCTGGATAAGGAAAATCCGTTCAACCAAAATCTCAGCCTGATTACGCAAAAGTTTGCCAAACCCAAAGCGATTTTGATGATTTCGGCGCATTGGTACAGCAGCCGTTTGCAGGTTACATCGGGTGAACATCCTGAAATGATTTACGATTTTTACGGATTTCCTGAAGAGCTGAGCCAAGTGCAGTATCCGGCGCCCAGTTCGCCCGAATTGGCGGAGCAAGTTCGGTCGTTATTACAATCGGAAAATGTGGAGCTGAACCCGACGCGCGGTTTTGATCATGGTGCATGGGCAGTGTTGAAATTTCTGTATCCCGATGCCGATATTCCTGTGGTACAACTCAGCCTTAACCGTTCGCAATCTGCGGAATGGCATTTCAATTTGGCGAAAAAATTATCCGCCTTGCGCGAACAGGGTGTGTTGATTATCGGCAGTGGCAATATTATCCATAATCTGAGCGTGATGAGCAGGGCGCATATCAATCAAATCGGCGCGGGTTATGACTGGGCGTTTGCGTTCCGTGAAGCGGTCAATCAGGCGATTGTTGAGAGGGATGACGACACTTTGATTCATTACGAACGGCTGGGCGAAAAGGCGATGCTCTCCGTGCCGACGCCGGAACATTATCTGCCTTTTCTTTGTATTATGGCATTGCGCGAGCCGGATGATGCCATTACGTTTTTCAACGACAACCTTGTTGCCGGTTCGCTCAGTATGACTTCGCTTTTAGTGGGGTAAAAGAAAAAATATGGCAACGCTATTTCGGTCAGGTTATGATTTAATACAGCATATTTGATTGAAAATGCTAGGTTTATTGACGCTGGCTGTTTTTTGTTTTTCAGTCAAAGAAACCAGTGCATCAGTTGGTTAAAAGGTCGTCTGAAAACCTGATTGGGCGTTTTCAGACGACCTTTGCTTTGCCGGTAAAGATTCGGGCTGCTTACGGACGGTTGGCTGCGATATGGTAGCGCGTTTCAAATGCGGCTTCTTCTCCCGCGTCCAGCTTGATTAACCCTAAGCCGTTGTTAAAACAGTCGGGTGCGCCGCTGAGGTTTTCGATGGCGATGGTGTCGCGGGTCGATGGGGTGAAGATTTGCAGGTAGGGATAGGATGCGTCGGGGTAAATGCTCAGGGTCAGTCCGTTGCCTGAAAGCGTACAGGCGGCGGGTTTGCTGCGTGCCAAGACAAAGCTGTTGTCCAATTCGATGCCTGCCAAGCTTGAGGTCGTCTGAAAACGGGTATCATCGATCATGCTGCCGTCGGGAACCAAATCGGCATCGAAACCCAGGCGTTTGCTGCTGTCGATTTCCAGCGACCAATCGTCGGTTTTGCCGCCGAGTGTGAAATAGGGGTGCCAACCGTCTGCGAGCGGCATGGCGGTTGCGCCTTGGTTGCGGACGGTAGAGCGAATGCTTAAGCCGTCTGCGCTGAGGCGGTAGCGGACGGTCAGGCTGAAGGGGAAGGGGTAGCCGCTGTCGTCTTGCGCGTAATCTGCACGGATTTCGACTTCGGCGGATTGGCTGTTGGCGTTGCTGTTAACGAGGGCAAACTCGTGGTCATACATCAAACCGTGTGCCGCGTGTTCAGCGAGTTTGAATTTGCCGCACTGATACGCTTTGCCGTCAAAGCTGTATTTGCCGTGGCGCAGGCGGCAGGCGTACGGGCTGAGCTTGCCGCTGCGGAACCATTCGGTCAGGCTCTCGCGGGCGTGTTGCGGGGTGTCGTAGGCTTTGACGATGTTGAACCATGTGCCGTCGGGGCGGCGGATTTCGTAGCGGTTGAGTAGCCCGCCGTAGAGATAAATTTCCGCGCGCAAATCGGGGGAGGCGAGCAGCAGGCGGTCGTTGTCGGTTTTGAGTGTGAACATGAAGCGGCTCCTGATGGTGGTTGAGGCAGGGTGTATAAAAGGTCGTCTGAAAAGTTTTCAGACGACCTTTTGAGATTTTACTCTTTAACTAAAGGACCTGATGTTCCTCCGTGTCCGGCGGCGGTGCGCACCAGTTGGAGAAATTCGGATTTCAGACCGAACGGGTCATCGCCTTGGACTTTTTGTGCCATGTTTTCGATGTCTCTCCAACTGAGTTTGCCGTTGTATTCGCCGCCGCGCAGGGCTTGGGCATAGGAAGCGGCGGCAAGGGCGAGCAGGGTGTCTTTGTCGGCTTGGTCAAGCGGTTTGCTGCCGACGGGGACGGCTTGCTGCATCAATTGGCTGTCTTTTTGTCCGGGCAGTTTGTAGCGCACTTTGACAAAGGCGTATTCGTTTTTGCTGCCTTTAGCGGCTGGGGCTTTTTGATAGCGCGATTCTTCAAGCCAGCCTTGTTTGCCCTGCGGGATGATTTCATAGAGGGCGGTCACGCTGTGGCCTGCGCCGATGTCGCCCGCATCTACTTTGTCGTTGTTGAAGTCTTCATTGCGCAGGGTGCGGTTGGTATAGCCGACCAAGCGGTATTCTTTGACGGTGGCGGGGTTGAATTCGACTTGGATTTTGACATCTTGCGCTACGGTGGCGAGTGTGGAGGTCAGCTGCTGTTGCAGGACTTTTTTCGCTTCTTTTTCGTTGTCGATGTAGCTGTAATTGCCGTCGCCCGCATCGGCAATTTGTTCCATCATGTCTTCGTTGTAGTTGCCCATACCGAAGCCCAGGGTGCTGAGTGAAACGCCGCTTTTGCGTTTTTCGGCAACCATGGATTTGAGGGTTTCGGTGTCGGATACGCCGACGTTAAAGTCGCCATCGGTCGCCAGTAGGATGCGGTTGATGCCGTTGGGTACGAAGGCCTTTTGCGCTTGCTCATAAGCCATTTGCAGTGCGGATTCGCCGTCTGTCGCGCCGCCTGCACGCAGTTTGTCGATGGCGCTCAGGATGGTTTCTTTATCTGCACCTGAGGTGGGCGGAAGCACTAGATCTTCGCCTGACGCATAGGTAATCAGGGTCACTTTGTCTTGCGGACGTAATTGTTGGGTCAGGATGCGAAGGGTTTTTTGAACCAGCGGCAGTTTGTTTTCCTCCCCCATACTGCCGGATACATCCACAAGGAAAACGAGGTTGGCAGGCGGCAGGTCTTTTTTCGCGGTGTCTTGTGCTTGGATACCGATTTTGATGAGTTTGGCTTCCGGTTGCCATGGAGAATCAATGGTTTCAGTGTGAACGGCAAATGGACGGTTGTCAGTAGGCAGTGGATAGTTGTAGGGGAAATAATTGACGATTTCTTCAATCCGTACAGCGTCTTTGGGCGGCTGTTCGCCATTGGTCAGAAATCGGCGGACGTTGGCGTAGCTTCCGGTATCGACGTCTATGCTGAATGTGGAAACAGGCTCTTGAGCAACGGATTTGACCGGTTGGTCGGGTTGGTCTTGGTAGCGTTCGGTGTTTTCTGCAAGAGGCAGATTTTCTTCAGCAACGGCGGCAGTAGACAGTGCTGCGTTGGGTGGACTCTGAAGACTTTCAGGTGAAGAACTTGAGCGTTCGAGTGGGCCGGAACACGCGGCCAAAGCTGCTAACGTGAGTATGGAAACGGTTTTTAGAAAAAAACGGGGCATGATTCAAGCTCCAGGGAAATATCACATGCTGATTGTTAAAAGTATTGATAGCAGTGTATTGGCAGATTCAACGATAGCGCAGGGTCACTTTTTATTTGGATTTTATAGTGGATTAACTTTAAACCAGTACGGTGTTGCCTCGCCTTGCCGTACTA